>DBBA01000035.1:0-7574 GCA_002291955.1 Rhodobacteraceae bacterium UBA996
CTGCGGGCGCGGGGGGCGCCCATCGTGGTCAAGGCCGACGGGCTGGCCGCGGGCAAGGGTGTTGTCGTGGCGATGACGCTGGCCGAGGCCGAGGGTGCTGTGCGGGCCATGTTCGGTGGCCTGCATGGTGCAGCGGGGGCGTCCGTCGTGATCGAGGAGTTCATGGGTGGCGAGGAGGCCAGCCTGTTTGTCCTGGTCGACGGGACCGACGTGCTGCCCGTGGGGTCGGCGCAGGATCACAAGCGGGTGGGGGACGGCGATACCGGGCCGAACACGGGCGGGATGGGGGCGTATTCGCCCGCCCCGGTCCTGACCCCCGCGATCGAGGCGCAGGCCATCGAGGCGATCATCCGGCCCACGGTCGCGGAGCTGGCGCGGCGGGGGACGCCCTATTCGGGGGTCCTCTATGCCGGGCTGATGATCGAGGACGGCCACGCCCGGCTGGTGGAGTACAACGTCCGCTTCGGTGACCCCGAATGTCAGGTCCTGATGATGCGGCTGGGGGGGCAGGCGCTGGACCTGATCCTGGCCTGCGCCGAGGGGCGGCTGGCCGAGGCGCGGGTGAACTGGGCCGATGACCACGCCCTGACGGTAGTGATGGCCGCGCGGGGCTATCCCGGGGACTACCGCAAGGGTGACCCCATCGGGGGCCTGGAGGGTCTGCCGGGGGACAGCCGGCACGCGGTGTTCCATGCCGGGACGGCCCTGAAGGACGGGGCGGTGGTGGCGGCAGGCGGCCGGGTCCTGTCGGTCACGGGGCGGGGCGACACGCTGTCCGAGGCGCGGGACCGGGCCTATGGCCTGGCCGCCCGGATCGACTGGCCGGGGGGCTTTTTCCGGCGGGACATCGGGTGGCGGGCCCTGGGCTGAGGTTTGTGCACATGTGCACAAACGGTCAAGTCATTGACAAGGCTCGCGAAGCCCTGTGCACGTCAACCTTTGGTTAACCCCGGTTGACGACGTCCTTCGCGCACGAGCGCGAGCGTAAAGATCGCCAGCGCCCCCCAGATCATCGGGAAGGCGATGCTGCGCGCGGTGCCGAAGGGTTCCTGGAACACGAACACCGCGGTCAAAAGGATGAGCGTGGGCGAGACGTATTGCAGCATCCCGATGGTGGACAGCCGCAGCCCCTTGGCCCCGTAGGCATAGAGGATCAGGGGCACGGCCGTGACGATGCCGGTGCCGATCAAGAGCGCGGTATCGGTCGGGCTGGCGGTGAAGTGGCCGGTGCCGGTGGCGGTGAACCAGACGATCCCCGCCAGCGCGATGGGGGACAGCAGAAGCACCTCGAGCAGGAAGCCCTGGTTCGGGCCGATGGGCAGGCGCCGCTTGAAGTAGGCGTAGAAGCCCCAGGTGACCGTCAGGCCCACGGCGGCGACGGGCAGTTGGCCCGCGTCGATCCACAGCACGGCGACCGCCCCGGCCGCCAGCGCGATGGCGGCCCACTTGAGCGGTGACAGCCGTTCGCCCAGCAGGACCCGGCCGAGGAACACCGAGAACAGCGGGTTGACGTAGTAGCCGAGCGCGGCATCGAGCGCGCGCCCCGACCCGATGGCCCAGACGTAGATCCCCCAGTTCAGCGACACGATGGCCGCGGGCATCGCCACCATCGCCAGCGTCCGGGGCTCGCGCAGGGCTGCGCGCAGGTCGGCCGTGCGCCCCGTGGCCAGCAGGACCGCCCCCGCGACCGGGATCGACCACAGGACGCGGTGGGCCACGACCTCGACCGGGGGGACATGTGCCAAGGCCTTCATGTAGACGGGCAGGATGCCCCAGAACAGGTAGGCCGACAGCGCGAAGGCAAAGCCCGCGCGGGTGTCGTCAGCAGAAGAAGGGGTGGGGGCAGCCAAGGGAATGTCCGTCAGGGGGCGGTGCGCCCCGCCGACCGGTCAAAGCACCCGGCGCGGGGGAAGGCAACCGCCCGCGAAACGGGCAGCGCACGAAAGTCCGGGCGTTAACGAAGATGAAGATTTCCCGTTGCCGGATGCGCGCGGGCGGATCATCCTCGAGGCATGTTAAGGATTTGTTCCCTGATCGTTTCGCTTGGCCTGCCTCTGTGGCCCGCGCTTGCCCCGGCTGTTGCCGCGCAGGACATCACCGGGACCATCCGGGTGCTGGACGGGGATTCCCTGTCGGTCGGCAGCACCGACGTGCGGCTGTTCGCGGTGGATGCGCCGGAACTGGGCCAGACCTGCGACGCGCCCGGACGAGTCGCGGGGGGCGGCGGGGTCTGGGCCTGTGGCGACTGGGCAGCAGCGCAGGTGCGGGCAGCCTATGCCGGTCAGCGCGCCACCTGCCGGGTGCTGGACATCGACCGCTACGGGCGCGCGGTGTCGCGCTGCGCGGTCGGCGGCGCGGACATGGGCGCGCGGATCGTCGCCGAGGGCTGGGCGATGGCCTATCGCCGCTACGGGCTGGACTATGATCTGGCGGAAAAGGGTGCGGCGGCGGCGGGCCGCGGCATCTGGTCGGGCGGCGTCGAGGTGCCCGAAGCCTATCGCGCGCGGGTGCGGCAGTCGGCGGCCCCGGCGGCGCCCGCGCCCGGCGGCTGTGCGATCAAGGGCAACATCTCGGGGTCGGGGCGGATCTATCACCTGCCGGGGCAGGAGAACTATGACGCCACCGGCATCAACGAGGCCCGCGGCGAGCGGTGGTTCTGTTCGGAAGCCGAGGCGCAGGCGGCCGGATGGCGGCGCGCGCGGCGGTAGGGAATGGGCGGAGAGGCCCCGGAGCAGGTCCGGGGCAGCTGATCTCGAGAATGACACGGGGTGACAGAGGTCGGCGGATGGCCGCGGTCAGCCGCAGCAACGCCGGGTATCTGCACTTTATGGCGTCAGGTCGGACGACCTCGTTCGTCGCGCTGGTGGCACCAAAGCGGCTGGCCGAGGGGGCGGCCATCCGCTGCCCGGGCCGCTTCGCGGCTGTTCCGGGCGGGGGAACCGCTTACCCGGCGGCCATTGGCGCCACCGGAAAGAACGCCCCGCCCGACCAGACCCCGAACCAGCCGTCGCGGTCGGTGCCGATGTCCACGAGGCGGTAGAACGACTTGCGGTCGATCCGGGCTTCCAGTCCGCCGCGGACAAGGACATAGGGCGCGGGTTCGCCGGTGACCGGGTCGAGCGTCACGCGGATCGGGTGGTCCGGCCCGGCGGTCGTCCGGTCGCCAAGGTTCGTGGTGAAGGTGACCGCCTGCGCGTCGCCCGTCCCTTGGACCTCGAAATCCACGGCGACGAAGGGCGCGTCCTGCACCCTTATGCCCACCTTCTCCACTGGGGTGACCAGCACGAACCCCTCCGGGTCGCGCCGCAGGATCGAGGCGAAGAGGCGCACCATCCCATCGCGCCCGATGGGGGTGCCCTGATGGAACCACGTCCCGTCGCGCCGGATCTCCATGTCGATGTCGCCGCAATGGGGCGGGTGCCACAGGTGCACCGGCGGCGGCCCCTTCGCGCCCGCCTGTCTCGCGGTTGCGGCCAGCCCCTCGGCGGATGGTGTCACGGGGAATTGTGGCGGGGCCGCTTTTGCCATTTGCGCCGACCGGCATAGTTGTGTGTCATGGCCATATAGGCGCACAGGAGTTCCCCGTCATGTCCGAGACCGACAAGCTGGTGTCCGAGATCGAGGCGCTGGGGGCGAAGCTGGCGGAGGCCAAGGCCTCCATCGGCCGCCGGTTCATCGGGCAGGACCGGGTGGTGGAACTGGTGCTGTCGTCGATCCTGTGCGGGGGCCACGGGCTGCTGATCGGGCTGCCGGGCCTGGGCAAGACGCGCCTCGTGGATACGCTGGCGACGGTCCTGGGGCTGAAGGGTGCGCGGGTGCAGTTCACGCCCGACCTGATGCCGGCCGATATCCTGGGGTCCGAGGTGCTGGAGACGGCGCCGGACGGCACCCGGTCGTTCCGGTTCCTCGAGGGGCCGGTGTTCTGCCAGTTGCTCTTGGCCGACGAGATCAACCGCGCATCCCCCCGTACGCAATCGGCCCTCCTGCAGGCGATGCAGGAGAAATCGGTGACGATCGCGGGCCAGCCGCATCCGCTGCCGAAGCCCTTCCACGTGCTGGCGACCCAGAACCCGATCGAGCAGGAGGGGACCTATCCCCTGCCCGAGGCGCAGCTGGACCGGTTCCTGGTGCAGATCGACGTGCCCTACCCGAGCCGCGCGGCCGAGCGGGATATCCTGATCGCCACCACCGGCGTGGGCGATGCCGCGTCGCATGCGGTGTTCACGGCGGCCGAGTTGCTGGCCGCGCAGCAGCTGGTGCGGCGGATGCCGGTGGGCGAGGCGGTGGTGGACCTGATCCTGGACCTGGTGCGGTCGTGCCGTCCGGGTGAACCCGGCGTGCCCAAGGCGGTGACCGACAGCGTGGGCTGGGGTCCGGGACCGCGGGCGGCGCAGGCCTTGATGCTGACGGTGCGGGCGCGCGCGCTGCTCGACGGGCGGCTGGTGCCGTCGGCCGAGGATGTGGTGAACATGGCCGCCCCCGTGCTGACGCACCGCATGGCGCTGTCCTTTGCCGCGCGGGCGCGGGGTGAGACGCTGGGGCGGATCATCACCAGCGTTGCCGAGGGCGTGACCCGGGTCGAGGCCGCGGCGTGAGCCTTGCCGCCGATCTGCGCGCCGCCGCCGAAGGGCTGACGGGCAGCCTGCCGCCCCTTCTGGCCGAGGCCGAACATCTGGCGCAGACGGTGATCCTCGGCGACCACGGGCGGCGGCGCGTGGGCCTGGGCGACGAGTTCTGGCAGTACCGCCCGTCCCGCCCCGGCGACGAGGCACGGATGATCGACTGGCGCAGGTCCGCCCGTTCGGACGGACATTTCGTGCGGGAAAAGGAATGGCAGGCCGCGCAGACGGTCGAGGTCTGGGTGGACCGGGCGCGGTCGATGGACTTTGCGTCCGACGGGAAGCTGCCGACCAAGGAACACCGCGCGCGGCTCCTGGCGCTGGCCGTGGCCGTCCTGCTCAATCGCGGGGGCGAGCGGGTGGGCCTCACCGACCACGACGTGCCGCCCCGGTCGGGCCGGGTGCAGATGCTGCGGCTGGCCGATGCGCTGACGCGGCCCACCGACGCAGGCGACTACGGGGCGCCGGTCCTGCGCGGCATGCCCGCCCACGCCCGCGCGGTGCTGGTGTCGGACTTCCTCGCACGGTTCGACGAGGTCGAGGCGCAGGTGCTGGAAGCGGCCGACCACGGGATCAAGGGCGTGATGCTGCAGGTGCTGGACCCGGCCGAGGAAGCGTTTCCCTTTGACGGGCGCACCGTCTTCGAATCGGTCGGCGGCACGATACGGCACGAGACGCTCAAGGCGTCCGACCTCAAGGGCCGGTATCTGGCGCGGCTGGCGGAACGCAAGGACCGGCTGGCAAGCCTCGCCCGGCTGACCGGCTGGCAGTTCCTGACCCATCACACCGACACCTCGGCGCAGGCGGCGCTGCTGTGGGTGTTCGGCGCGATGGAGCGGCGGCGCTGATGTGGACCGTGGGCGCCCTGGGGTTCACTGTGCCTCTGCTTCTGCTGGCCTTGGCAGCACTTCCGGTGCTGTGGCTGATCCTGCGCGCGGTGCCACCGGCGCCGATCCGGCGGCGGTTCCCCGGTGTCGCGCTGCTGCTGGGCCTGACGGATGACGAGACCCAGACCGACCGCACGCCGTGGTGGCTGCTGCTGCTGCGGATGCTGGCGGTCGCGGGGCTGATCCTGGCCTTTGCCGGGCCGGTCCTGAACCCGCAGGATCGGCGCAGCGGGTCGGGGCCGCTACTGGTCGTGCTGGATGGCACCTGGGCCGATGCCCGCGACTGGCCTGCCCGAATCGCGCGGGTTCAGGCCGCGCTGGAAGAAGCCGCCCGCGACGGGCGCACGGTTGCGGTCACCGTGGTGGGGGGCGAGGCACCCGAGTTCCTGGCCGCCGACGCCTGGGCCGCGCGGCTGCCGGCGCTGGCCCCGCGCGCCTGGGTGCCCGATGCGGAGGCTGTCACGGCCTGGGCTGCCACGCTGGGGGGCGGTTTCGAGACGTTCTGGCTGTCCGATGGTCTGGATCACCTCTGGCGGGCAGACCTGCTGGCCGCGTTCGAGGCACAGGGCACCGTCCGCGTGTTCCAGGGCGCGCGGGGGCCCATCGGCCTGCGCCCGGCCGAGTTCGATGGCGAGATCGTGCGCCTGACCGCGCTGCGGGCCGAGACCGGCGCGGCGCAGGAGGTCGAGATTGCGGGCCTGGGTCCCGACCCGTCGGGGATCGAGCGCGAGCTGGCCCGCGTGACCGCGCGTTTCGCGGCGGGTGAGGGCACGGCGACGGTTGAACTGTCGCTTCCCGCCGAGATCCGCAACCGGATGCGCCGGTTCGAGGTGGCGGGCCTGCGGTCGGCGGGCGCGGTCGCCGTCACCGACGACAGCTTGCGGCGGCGCGAGGTCGCGCTGATCGCGGGCGCGGCCGAGGCCGAGGGGCTGCAGCTTCTGTCGCCCACGCATTACCTGGAACAGGCGCTGGCGCCGACCGCCGACCTGCTGGCGGGCACCATCGGCGACGTGCTGCCCGCCAACCCCGACGTGATCGTGCTGGCCGATGTGGCGACCGTGACTGATGCCGAGCGGACCGCGCTGGTCGAGTGGATCGAGGGCGGCGGGATGCTGTTGCGCTTCGCGGGACCGCGACTCGCGTCCTCTGGCGATCTCGGCGCGACGGTCGAGGATCCACTTCTGCCCGTCCGCCTGCGCGCCGGTGGCCGCACCGTGGGCGGCGCGATGAGCTGGGGCGAGCCCAAGGCGCTGGCGCCCTTCGCGGCGGAAAGCCCGTTCTTCGGGCTAGAGGTGCCGCCCGAGGTGACGGTGAACGCGCAGGTGATGGCGCAGCCCGACCCGACCCTGTCCGACCGGGTGATCGCGGCCCTGGCCGATGGCACTCCGCTGGTGACCCGCAACCGCATGGGCGAGGGGCAGGTGGTGCTGTTCCATGTGACCGCCAATGCCGAATGGTCCACCCTGCCCCTGTCGGGCCTGTTCGTGGCCATGCTGGAGCGGCTGGCGGTCAGCACACGCGCCGGGATGCCGTCGGCCGAGGATCTGGCGGGCACCGTCTGGACCGCCGAGGAGATCATGGACGCCTTTGGCCAGTTGGGCGATGCAGGCACGATCCCCGGCATCGCGGGCGAGGTGATCGCCACCGCGCGCCCCGGCCCGGACATGCCGCCCGGCCTTTATGCCGGAGAGGACCGGCGGCTGGCGGTGAACGTGCAGGCGGCGGATGCGGTGCTGGTGCCCGCGGCCTGGCCCGCGCGGATCGCGGTCGAGGGGCTGGCGACCGTGCGGGAGACACCGCTGAAGGGCCATGTGCTGGCGGCGGCGCTGCTGTTGCTGATGGCCGATGTGATCGCGTCGCTGTTCGTGGCCGGGCGGCTGGGCAGCCTGCGGCCGGTGCGGACGGGTGCTTCGGTGCTGGCGCTGGCGCTGGCAACGGGCGCTGCGCCGGACGCGCGCGCCGACGATGCCTTTGCGCTGGAAGCGACGTCGAACGTGGTGCTCGCCTATGTGGTGACCGGTGATCCGCGCGTCGATGCGATGTCCGAGGCGGGGCTTCTGGGCCTGTC
>DBBA01000035.1:7947-8211 GCA_002291955.1 Rhodobacteraceae bacterium UBA996
CGGACGAGCTTGCGTTCTTCCCGTTCCTGTACTGGCCGGTGGTCGAGGGGCAACCGATCCCGTCGGACGAGGCCTATGCCCGGCTCAACCGGTATCTGCGCACGGGGGGCATGATCCTGTTCGACACGCGCGATGCCGATACGGCGGCGTTCGGCGCGTCGTCCCCCGCCGGCGCCAAACTGATGGAGCTCGCGCGGCCGCTGGACATTCCGCCGCTGGAGCCGATCCCCGAGGACCATGTGCTGACGCGGACGTTCTACCTGA
>DBBA01000326.1 GCA_002291955.1 Rhodobacteraceae bacterium UBA996
GCCCCGCGGGATCGAGGTCCTTGCCCCCGGCGCGCAGTCGAGCGTGCAGGAACTGCCCGGGCGGCTGGGGATGTGGGAGGTCGGCGTGCCGCCGTCCGGCCCAATGGACGCGCGATCCCACCGCAACGCGAACCGGATGGTCGGCAACCCGCCCGACACGGCGGCCCTGGAACTGACCCTGACCGGCCCGACGCTGCGGTTCCTGTGTCCCGCGCGGGTGGCGCTGGCGGGGGCGGCCATGCGCCTGACACTGGACGGGGTGGCGGTGCCCGGTCCCGTGGTGGACGTGCCCGCAGGCGGCGTGCTGGCCATCGGCGGGATCGAGGGGGCGGGGCAACGCGCCTATCTGGCGGTCGCGGGGGGCCTTGCCGCGCCCGAGGTGCTGGGGTCGCGCGCGACGTTTGCGCTGGGGGGCTTCGGCGGCCACGCCACGGGCACCCTGCGGACGGGTGACCTGCTGCCCCTGGCCGATGGGCCGGTCGGCCCGCCTGCGGCACCCGAGCCTGCGGACCTGACGAACGACTGGACCCTGTCCGTCGTCTATGGCCCCCACGGCGCCCCGGATTTCTTCATGGATGCCGACATCGCCACGCTGTTTTCGGCGACCTACGAGGTGCACTACAACTCCGACCGCACCGGCGTGCGCCTGATCGGCCCGGCACCCCAATGGGCACGGCCCGACGGGGGCGAGGCCGGGTTGCACCCGTCGAACCTGCACGACAACGCCTATGCGGTCGGCGCCATCGACTTTACCGGCGACATGCCGATCCTGCTCGGCCCGGACGGCCCGTCCTTGGGCGGCTTCGTCTGCCCCGGCGTGGTGGCGGCGGACGACCTGTGGAAACTCGGGCAACTCCGCCCCGGCGACCGGGTGCGCTTCCAGCCCGCGGAACGCCCCGACCCGGTGGCAGGCCCCGCCTACCAGCGCGCGGGGTCGCCTGTCGTCTGGCAGGGCGGCGAGGGGGTCGCCGTCACCTATCGCCGGCAGGGCGACGCGAACCTGCTGATCGAGTACGGCCCCATGCGGCTGGATATCGCGCTGCGGCTGCGGGTCCACCTGCTGGCGCAGGCAATCCGCGCGGCGGGCCTGCCGGTGATCGACCTGACGCCCGGCATCCGGTCCCTGCAGGTCCACCACGACCCCGCGCGCCTGTCGCGCGAGAGCCTCATCGCGGAACTCCAGCGGATCGAGGCGCGGCTGCCCGATGCCGCCACCGCCCGCGTGCCCTCGCGCATCGTGCACCTGCCCCTGTCGTGGAACGACCCGCAGGCGGAACTGGCCATGCGCAAGTACCAGGAGCTGGTGCGCCCCGACGCCCCCTGGTGCCCGTCGAACGTGGAGTTCATCCGCCGCATCAACGGCCTGCCGGACGAGGCCGCGGTGCAGCGCACGATCCTGGATGCCCGCTACCTCGTGCTCGGCCTGGGCGACGTCTACCTCGGCGCCCCCGTCGCCACGCCCGTCGATCCGCGCCACCGGCTGGTCACGACCAAGTACAACCCCGCCCGCACCTGGACGCCGGAAAACGCCGTGGGCATCGGCGGGGCCTACATGTGCATCTACGGGATGGAGGGTCCGGGCGGCTACCAGCTGTTCGGCCGCACGATCCAGGTCTGGAACACCTGGAACCGGACCGGCGCCTTCGCCGACCGGCCCTGGCTGCTCGATCACTTCGACCAGATCCGGTTCCACCTGGTCAGCCCTGCCGAACTGGCCGAAGCCCGCGCCGCCTTCCCACACGGCGGCTACCCGGTCCGGATCGAGGAGACCGTGCTGGACTGGGCCGCCGAGGCCGCCGCCCAGCCCCGCGCCGAGATCGCTGCGTTCGAAGCCACCCGGCAGGCCGCCTTTGACGCCGAACGTGCCCGCTGGCGGGAAAAGGGGCTGGACACCTTCACCGCGCCCGAGACCACGGCCGCCGCCGACACCGCCCTGCCCCCCGGCTGCACGGGCGTCGAAAGCCCGGTCCCAGGGTCGCTGTGGAGATACCTGGCCGAGCCCGGCGCGCGGGTGGCCGCGGGCGATGTCGTCGCCATCGTCGAATCGATGAAGATGGAGATTGCCGTGACCTCCCCCGTCGCGGGCCGCCTGCACAGCGTGACGGCCAGCCCCGGCCGCGTGGTCCGCGCGGGCGAGGTGCTGGCGGTGATCGACGCCGATTAGGCGGTCGCCGAGCGCGACCCCGCCGTCTCGCGGAAGAAGGCGGCGATCCGGGCGGCCAGCGTCGCCTGGTCCAGCGACCCGGCCATGCCTGCCGCGGCTTCCGACAGAAGCTGCTCCTCGATCACCCCGCGGCCGCGGTTCTCGATCAGCACCTGCAGCACATCCGGCCCGAATTCCGGATGCGCCTGCACGGTGAACGCCCGCCCGGGATACAGAAGCGCCGCATTGCGGCAGAAGGACGAGGTGCCGATCACCTCTGCCCCCGGCGGCGGCTCGATCACCTGGTCCTGGTGCCAGGCGTTCAGCCGCACCCGCGTGCCGCCAAGGTCATACTCCTGCGGGCCGACCGACCAGCCGCCACTGAACTTCTCGACCAGCCCGCCCAGCGCCTGCGCGATGATCTGGTGACCAAAGCAGATGCCCACCATCGGCACATGCGCGCCATAGGCCGTGCGGATGAACTCCTCCAGCGGCGTTATGAACGGCAGGTGACGTTCATAGGCGCCATGCCGCGACCCGGTCAGAAGCCAGCCATCCGCCGCCCCCACATCGGGCGGAAACTCCATGTCCACCACATGCCAGGCGCGGAAGGTGAACCCGTTCCCGTCCAGAAGCCGCGCGAACATGTCGGCGTAGTCGCGGTACCGGGGGCGCAACTCCTCGGGCATGTGGCCGGTGACGAGAATTCCGATCTGCATGGGCGGCTCCGCGCGGGGGCACAGCCTAGCCCGCAGGCCCGCCCTCCGGCAAGCGTCCGCGCAGGGGCGCCCCTCCCCCGCGCGCGGCATCCCGTGGTATGCTAGACTGCGGCAGACCATCGCAGGCAGGGGGGGGACGGTCATGGACGGACGGACACGGGTGCTGGTCGGCACCACGAAGGGGGCCTTTGTGCTGCGCAATGGACAGGACGGATGGGACGTGTCGGGGCCGCATTGCGACGGCTGGCCGATCAACCACGTCCTGGGCGACCCTGCGACCGGTACCCTCTGGGCCGCGGGCGGCGGCGACTGGCACGGCGCGGGCGTCTGGCGGTCCTACGATGGCGGCGCGACCTGGGACCTGTCGCTTCTGTCGAACGGCAAGTTCGACGCCTGGCTGACCGCCGACCCCGCGATGGCGGAACAGTTCGGCATGCAGCCCAACCCGCCTGCGCCCCATACGGGCGAGGTCGAGGCGCTGTGGTCGCTCGGGCTGGCCGGCGGCACGCTGTTTGCCGGCGGCAAGCCGGGCCGCCTGTTCGCCAGCCGCGACGGCGGCGTGACCTGGGACGGGGTGGAGGCGCTGAACGCCCACCCCACGCGCGACGGCTGGGAACCCGGCGGCGCAGGCCTTGTCCTGCACTCGATCGTTGCCGACCCCGATGATCCGGCCAAGCTGTGGGTCGCGATCTCGGCGGCGGGGGTCTTCGCGACCGAGGATGGCGGCGCCACCTGGGACCGGCGCAACGCGCTGTCGAACGCGGCGCATGCCCATGTCCACCCGGGCGGGCCAAGCCATGACCATGCCCACGACACGGGGCTGTGCGTGCACAACATCGTCCGGGCCACCGGCGCGGGCGACCTGATGTACCAGCAGAACCACCACGGGGTGTACCGGTCGAACGACGGCGGGCGCAGCTGGGATGCGGTCTCGGACGGGCTGCCGTCCACCTTCGGCTTCCCCATCGCGGTGGACCCGGCCGACCCGCAGACGATCTGGGTGCTGCCTCTGAACGGCGACAGCGTGGGCCGCTATCCGCCCGGGGCCGCCGCCGCCGTCTGGCGGTCGCGCGACGGCGGACAGACCTGGAAGGATTGCCGCCACGGCCTGCCGCAGCGCAACTGCTTCTTCACCGTGCTGCGCCAGGCCATGGCGGTGGACCAGGCAACGCCCACGGGCCTCTACTTCGGCACCAACTCCGGCTCGGTCTATGCCAGCGGCGATGGCGGCGACCACTGGGACGAGATCGCGCGCCACCTGCCCACGGTCCTGAGTGTCGAGACGCTGACCGCCTGACGGCATCCCCGGCCCGGCTGTAACACGCCGCACGTTGCCGTGCGATCCGGTCACCTGCGCGCGAGGGGCATTTCCCGGGCCGCCTGGCGGGCGCATGTTCGGGTCAGCCCGCCATGCCCCTGCCAGCCCCACCGGAGTTTCAGATGCCCGCTACCCCGACCCGTCGCGCCCTGTGTCTTTCGGCGCTTGCCGCCGTGCCGGTCCTTGTCACGCTGCCGTGGTCCGCCACCGCGCAGACCGCGGCAGCCCCCGTCTATGCCGAGGACGGCGTCGCCATCGACGGCACCGATCCGGTCGCCTACTTTACCGACAGCCGCCCGGTCGCGGGCCTGCCCGAACACGCGCTGATGTGGCGCGGCGCCGAGTGGCGGTTTTCCTCGGACGCCAACCGCGCCGCGTTCGAGGCCGACCCCGAACGCTTTGCACCCCAGTATGGCGGCTGGTGCGCCTGGGCCGTGGCCGAGGGTTACACGGCGTCCACGACCCCCGAAGCCTGGGCCATCGTGGAGGGGCGGCTCTACCTCAACTACTCGCGCGGGGTGCAGCGCCGCTGGGAACGGGACGTGCCGGGCAACATTTCCCGCGCCGACGCGAACTGGCCGGGGCTGTCGGGGCGCTGAGCGCGCCCCGTTGTCCCTCTTGCCGCATGCACCGGGCGGGCGCATCATCGTGGCCATGGCCCAGCCTGTCGCCTCCGCCGTCCAACCCGCTGCCGCCACCGGGCCCGATGCCGTCGCCCCCTTCCGCGACGCCCTGGTGCCCGTGGCGGCCGTGCTCCTGCTCCTGACGCGCGGGTTGTGCGGCATCGCGGCGGGGATGGCGCTGCTGTTGTCGGTCCCGGGCGCGGGGGGCGTGGATACCGCGCTTCTTGTCACGGGCGTGGTGCTGGCCCTGTCGACCGCGCTGCCCCTGGTGTTCGGCACGGTGCGGCGCGACTGGCACCTGACCCCGGATGCGGTCGGGGTCGAGGCCGCGCCCTGGTTCCTGCCCGCGCGCCTTGGCCGGACCCGCCGCCTGCCGCTGGCAGGCCTCACCCGGATCGAGACCATCCGCGTCGGCGCCCGCCCCGCGATGCGGCTGGTCCCCGACCGGGGGCGCCCCTGGGTGTTGATGGCCGCCACCGACGCGCCCTTTGCCCGCGCGCCGATGGCCCGGGCGGCGACCCTGTCCGGGCGCGCCGTGCCGGTGGTGCCGGGCGGGCACCTGTTCGTGACCCTGCCGGGGCTCGCGCTGATCCTGCTCTGCCTGGCGGTGTCCCTCGGGATCGCGGGAACCGTGCTGTGGATGCTGTGGGACGGCGCCGTTGACGACGGCCCGGCCCGCCCCGGACAGGGGATCGCCCTGCCGCTGGGCCTGCCGGTGCTGGCGGGCTGGTGGCTGGTCGCCAGCCTGCGCCAGCGCCGCACCTGGCGACGGTCCCTGCGTAAGGGGACGCCGTGACCACTCCCGATCCCGACGACATGGCCCTGCGCGCGATCCTGGCCCGCGCCCGGGTGATCGGGCTGGTGGGGGCCTCTGCCAACCCTGACCGGCCCAGTCACCGGGTGGGCAACTATCTGGCCCGCCTTGGCTACCGCGTGATCGGCGTGAACCCCGGTCTTGCCGGGCAGTCCCTGTTCGGCCAGCCCGTGGTCGCGCGCATCGCGGACCTTCCGCCCGGGACCGACATGCTGGACCTGTTCCGCCGGGCCGAGGATATCCCCCCCGCCGTGGCCGAGGCGCTGGACGCCCTGCCCGCCCTGCGCACCGTCTGGATGCAGCTGGGCATCCGCAACGCCGACGCTGCCGCCGCAGCCCGGACGCGCGGGATCGACGTGGTGCAGGACCGCTGCCCGGCGATCGAGATCCCGCGGCTGTTCCCGCCGGGATGGCGGGTCGGCGCCCTGGCGTGATCCGGCCCTTGCGCCGCCCGCCCGACGTGCCTTTATCCGCGGACATCAACGCCAAGGTCCCGACACCCGTGCGCATCCCTGTCCTGATCCGCCTGCCCGCGCTTGTCCTTGCCGCTTGCCTGCCGCTGGTGGCCAGCGCGCAGGGCACCGCCGTGCCCGACAGCCAGGCGCAGATCACGCTCAGCTTCGCCCCCGTGGTGCGGCAGGCCGCGCCCGCCGTCGTCAACATCTACGCCACCCGCATCGTCGCCCGCCGCGCCAGCCCCTTTGCCGACGACCCGTTCTTCCGCCAGTTCTTCGGCGACCTCGGCCCGGCCGAGCCGCGCCTGCAGAACTCGCTGGGGTCGGGCGTGATCGTGTCGGCCGACGGGATCGTGGTGTCGAACCACCACGTCGTGGGCGACGCCGACGACATCCGCGTGCAACTGGCCGACCGGCGCGAATTCGCGGGCCGGGTCATCCTGTCCGACCCCGAGGCCGACCTTGCCGTGATCCGGCTGGAGGGTGCGTCGGACCTTCCCGCGCTGGCCTTCGCCGACAGCGATGCGCTGGCGGTGGGCGATCTGGTGCTGGCCATCGGCAACCCCTTCGGCGTGGGCCAGACCGTGACGAGCGGCATCGTCTCGGCGCTCGCCCGCGCGGGCGGATTGCCGGGCGGGCGGGGCGGCTACTTCATCCAGACCGATGCCGCGATCAACCCCGGCAACTCGGGCGGCGCGCTGGTGGACATGGACGGGCGGCTTGTCGGCATCAACACCTCGATCCTCACACGGTCGGGCGGGTCGAACGGGATCGGCTTCGCGATCCCGGCGAACCTCGTGCGCCAGTACGTGACCCAGGCCGAACGCGGCGCGCGCGAACTGGTGCGGCCGTGGGCGGGGATCACCGTGCAGGCGGTGGACGGGCCGCTGGCCGACGCGCTGGGCCTGCCCCTGCCGCAAGGCGCGCTGGTGACGGAGGCGCACCCGCAAAGCCCCTTTGCCGTGGCCGGCATGCGGCCGGGCGACGTGATCCTGACGGTCGGCGGCCAGCCGGTGACGGGGCCCGAGGAACTGGCCTTCCGCCTGTCGGCGCTGGGCACCGGGTCCACCGCCGATGTCGTCTACCTGCGCGACGGGGCCGAATGGCCCGCCGCCGTGGCCCTGGCCCCGCCCCCCCAGGAACCCGCGCCCGAGGTGCGGCGCGTCAACACCGGCAACTCGCTGGGCGGCCTGCGCGTGGCCCGCACCAACCCCGCGCTGATCGAGGCGCTGGGCCTGCCCCTGTCCGCTGCGGGCGTGGTGGTGCTGGAAGTCGCCGACTACGCCCGCCGCACCGGCCTGCGCCCCGGCGACATCCTGGTGGCGATCAACGGCCAGCCAATCGGCACGACCGCCGACGTCGAACGCATCGCGCGCGAGGACTGGCCCGCCTGGGAGATCGAGGCGATCCGCGGCGGCACCCGCGCCGTCGCGCGCATCCGCGACCGCTAGGCCGGGCGGGGACGGCAGGCATGGACGCGCAGGCGGACCGGTGGCGGACCCGGATGCACGAGATCCGGCGCGCGGTGAACGCGCAGCACGGCCTGCGCTGCCGGGGCCATGCCGACCATCCCCACCTGTGGGGCCTGTGGCCCGAGGACGGCGACATCCCCCTCGTCCCCTGGACGGACCTCGGTCCGCACGGATACGTCCATGTGGTCTGGGCCGACGCCCGGACCCCCGCGGACATGGTCCTGGCCCTGGAAACCCGCGACGACGACGCACGTCCGCCGGTGGCCCACGTCCGGCTGATGCGCCTGCCGGGCGGCGCGGTGTTCGGGCAGGTCTGTTCGGCCGCGCCGGACCATCAGGTCGAGGCCCTGGGGATCGACACCGGCACACCCCTCTTGCGCTGGTTCCCGCACGGGCGCGAGGCAGACCCTGGTGCAGGCTACGGACTGCTGGACCCCGACTTCCGGGAACGCATGCCGCCCGTCATCCGCTGGAACCAGGCGTGGCCGGTCACCCGGGCGGTCCTGCCGCACCTTGTCCGCTACCCCCATGTCGCCGCCGGGGATGCGGGCGGCTGGGGTGTCTTCGACATCGACGCGGGCCGCGACGTGATCCTGCCTGTCCACAGCGACCTGGACTGGGACAGGCACGGCAACCGCTGGGTGGCGAACCGCGCGGACGGCACCTCGGCCCTTCTGTCGGTGGACGGCAGCGTGCTGCACCATCATGCCCACAGGCTGTTCCTGTGCAGCGACGGGCGGCTCTGCGCCTGCAGGGACGGGCTGTGGGGCATTGCGGACGAGACCGGCGCGCTGGTCGGCCCGCCCGGTCACGCCAGCCTGCATGCGCTTCTGAACCCGCCGCCGGTGCTGGGGCCGCTCGTGCCGCCCGCGCCCAAGGACGCCCCCGGGGACGAGGACGCGGTCCTGCCCGACACGGTCCTGCGCACCCTGCAGGCCCACGCCGACAGGGGCGGCGCCGACTACCCGTTCGAGGGTCTGGCCGCGATCAGCTTCGACGGCCATGACAGCGGCGTGGTGGAGTGCGAACGGGTCACGATGCCCGACAGCCACCACGCGCTGCGCCTGACGCTGCGCCACGCGCGGATGCGCTGGCTGGTGCTGGAACACGCCTGGCATGGGCGGCCCCCCGGCAGCCTGCTGCGGCTGGGCGCCCGACCGGGCAAGCGCGGCACGACGGTGCGCCCCTGCCCGCCCGGCGGGCCCGACGAGGTCTTCCTGACCGCGGCGCTGACCCCGTTCTAGCGCCGCGCGGCCGTTTGCCGGTCCGTCGCGGGTGGCAGGACCTGCCCCCCGGGGATCCTGCGCATTGCCGCACAGACCCCTTGCAGCCCTGTGCCTCGCGTTTTCCCGGCGGAGGGCTATCTGTGCAGCGATGTAGTCCGCAACACCCCGAGGGACCCCATGGCCACGCCGAAAGTCGCCGTCATCTTCTATTCCACCTACGGCACCAACCACGCCGTCGCCGAAGCCGCGGCCGAAGCCGCCCGCGCCGCCGGGGCCGAGGTGCGCCTGCTGCGCATCGCCGAGACCGCCCCGGCCGAAGTCGTGGCCGGACAGGACGCCTGGGCCGCGCAGGCCGAACGCGCCAGCGCGATCCCCGAGGTGACCCATGCCGACATGGAATGGGCAGATGCCTATTTCTTCGCGGCGCCCACCCGGTTCGGCGGCGCGCCGTCGCAACTGCGCGCCTTCATCGACACGCTGGGCGGCCTGTGGTTCCAGGGCAAGCTGGCGAACAAGGCGGTGACCGCCACCACCAGCGCGCAGAACCCCCACGGCGGGCGCGAGACGACGCTGATCGGGCTCTACACCACCTTCATGCACTGGGGCGCGATCATCGTGGCGCCGGGCTATACCGATGCGTCGCTGTTCGAGGCCGGCGGCAACCCCTACGGCTTCTCGGCGGGCCCCGGCGCGCTGGACGACAAGGGCCGCGCGGCGGTGGCGCACCAGGCGAAGCGTCTGGTCGAGGTGACGAAGAAGCTGATCGCCTGACGGCGACGGGAACCGGGGGGCTCTGCCCCCCGCACCCCCCGGGATGTTTTTTGCCATATCGAAGGGACGGGGGGCCGGTCGAGGCGTGCCCCCCGTCACCTTGGCCGCGGTCAGGCTACGCGGGAGCCGCGGCCTCGGCGGCCACCGCGCGCAGGCGGGCGACCATCGCCTTCAACCCGTTCGACCGCTGGGCCGACAGGTGGTCGTTCAGCCCCAGCCGCGCCAGTTCGGCGCCCGCGTCCACGCGCAGCGCCGCTTCGGCCGTCAGCCCGGCATACATGGCATGCAGGACCGCGATCAGGCCCTTGACGATCATCGCGTCGCTGTCGCCGTCGAAGTCCATGGCCGCGCCCGGCCCAGTGCCCTGCAGGCGTGGCACGATCCAGACCTGGCTGGCGCAGCCCGCGACCTTGACCCCCGGGACCTTGAGCGCGTCGTCCATCGGCGGCAGCTTGCGGCCGAGGTCGATGACGTGGCGATAGCGGTCCTCCCACCCGTCAAGGAACTCGAACGTGTCGACGATGTCCTGGAAGGCGGGTGTGGGCATGGGCGTCTCCTTGGGGGCTTCAGGTAATCCCCGGCGCCCGCCCCGTCCAGTCGTCCCCGTCCAGTGATCCGCCGCTTTCCCATGCCGGGCCGATGGGCTATCCCGGGGGGCGAGCAGCAATTCCGGGGACGGGGCGACATGGGCGGCAGGATCGTGGGGGCGCTGGTGGTGGTGGCCTTGCTGGCGGGCTGCGGCAGCCGCCTGAACCCGTTCAACTGGTTCGGCGGCGGCGACGAGGTGCAGCTGGTCGATGCCGAGGGGTTGCCGGTGGTCGCCGACCCGCGCGGCCTGATGGCCGAGGTGGTAGCGCTGGAGATCGAGCGCGCGCCGGGCGGGGCGATCGTGCGGGCG
>DBBA01000010.1:0-3568 GCA_002291955.1 Rhodobacteraceae bacterium UBA996
TTGCCCGACGGCATCAGGTTCACGATGGTCGGCACGTCGCGGCCCCAGGCATCCCAGTCGTCCAGCGTCAGGGGCACGCCCACCCGGCCCGCGATGGCCAGCAGGTGGATCACCGCGTTGGTGGACCCGCCGATGGCCGCGTTGGTGCGGATCGCGTTCATGAAGGCGTCGCGGGTCAGGATGTGGCTGGGGCGCAGGTCGTCCTTGACCATCTGCACGATGCGCCGCCCGGTCAGGTGCGCCATGACGCGGCGGCGGCTGTCCACGGCCGGGATCGCGGCATTGCCCGACAGGGTCATGCCCAGCGCCTCGACCATGCTGGCCATGGTGCTGGCGGTGCCCATGGTGTTGCAGGATCCCGGGGACCGCGACATGGACGCCTCGGCCTCCACGAACTCGGCCGCGGTCATCTCGCCGGCCTTCACCGCTTCCGAGAACTTCCACAGGTGGGTGCCCGACCCCACCCGTTCGCCCCGGAAGTAGCCGTTCAGCATCGGCCCGCCCGACACCATGATGGTGGGGATGTCGCATGACGCCGCCCCCATCAGCAGCGACGGCGTGGTCTTGTCGCAGCCGACCAGGCACACCACTCCGTCCATCTGCTGGCCGCGGATCGTTTCCTCGACCGCCATGGCCGCCAGGTTGCGGAACATCATCGCGGTCGGGCGGAAGCCGGACTCAGAGACCGAGAATACCGGCACGTCCACCGGCAGACCGCCCGCCTCGTACACGCCGTGCTTCACCCGCTGCGCCAGGTCGTTCAGATGCGCGTTGCAGGGGTTCAGTTCGGAGAACGTGTTCAGGATCCCGATCACCGGGCGCCCGTCGAACAGGTCGGCCGGCAGGCCCTGGTTCTTCATCCAGCTGCGGTGATAGATCGCGTCCTTGGAGGTACCTTCGAACCATTCCTGCGAGCGCAGGCGGCGGGGCCAGGGGGCGGGGCGGAAGGTCATGTCTTGCTCACTTGTTCTTGTTGTAGACGTCGAAGGCGACGGCGGCGAGAAGGACGAGGCCCTTGATCACCTGCTGATAGTCGATGCCGATGCCAAGGATCGACATGCCGTTGTTCATCACGCCCATGATCAGCGCGCCGATCACCACGCCGATGATCTTGCCCGACCCGCCCGCCATGGACGCGCCGCCGATGAACACGGCGGCGATCACGTCCAGCTCGAACCCGGTCCCGGCCTTGGGCGTGGCGCTGTTCAGCCGCGCGGTGACGATCATGCCGGCCAGGGCCGCCAGCGCGCCCATGTTGACGAAGCACCAGAACACCAGCCGCTGCGTGCCTATCCCTGACAGCTTCGCCGCCTTCTCGTTCCCGCCGGTGGCGTAGATGCGGCGGCCCATCACGGTGTTTTCCGTGATGAAGGCGTAGAGCAGGGTCAGCGCGACCAGCACGACCAGCACGTTCGGCAGACCGCGGAACTGCGCCAGCTTCCAGCCGACGAACAGAAGGGCGGCCGACACGATGACGTTGCGCGCCCAGAACAGGGCGATGGGTTCCGGCGTGATGCCGAATTCCGCGTCGCGGGCGCGGGCCCGCAGGCCGAGCCAGATCAGCAGAAGGGCGGCCAGGAACACGACCAGGATCGCGGTGCTGTTCAGCCGCTCCATCCCCAGCATCGCCTGGTCCCAGTCGCCGAAGATGTCGGGGACAAAGCCGTTCGCCATCGCCTGGAACGACCGGGGGAAGGGGCCGATGTTCTGCCCGCCCAGCATCCACAGCGTCAGGCCGCGGAACACCAGCATGCCCGCCAGCGTCACGATGAAGCTGGGGATGCGCCAGAACGCGACCCAGTAGCCCAGCGCGCCCCCGATCACCGCGCCCGCCAGCAGCGTCGCCGGGATGACGACCCAGACCGGCAAGCCGATGTTGACCGTCAGCCAGGCCGCGATCGCCCCGGTAAAGGCCGCGACCGACCCCACCGACAGGTCGATGTGGCCCGCCACGATGATCAGGAGCATCCCCAGCGCCATGATGATGACGTAGGAGTTCTGCAGGAACAGGTTGGTGATGTTCTGCGCCGACAGGAAATCGACGTCCAGGATCGCCCGCACGATCACGGTGAAGAAGAACACGATGCCCACCAGCGCGACGAGCATCCCGTTCTCGCGCAGGTGGCCGCCCAGGTGCGAGCGCAGCGCCTTGTCCGCCATCAGGCCGCCTTCCCCGACGTCTTGAGGATCAGTCCCATGATCTTCTCCTGGCTTGCCTCGCCCCGGGGCAACTCGCCCACAAGGCGGCCTTCGTTCATCACGTAGATGCGGTCGCACATGCCGATCAGTTCCGGCATCTCGCTGGAAATCATCAGGACGCCCCGGCCCTGCGACGCAAGGTCGTTCATGATCTGGTAGATCTCGAACTTGGCGCCCACGTCGATGCCGCGGGTGGGTTCGTCCAGGATCAGCACCTGCGGCTCGGTGAACAGCCACTTGGACAGGACGACCTTCTGCTGGTTGCCCCCCGACAGGTTCACCACCTTCTGCTGGACGCCCGGCGTGCGGATCGCCAGCGCCTTGCGGTAACCCTCGGCCACCTGCGCCTCGCGCCGCTTGTCGATCACGCCGCTGCGCGCGACCCCGGCAAGGTTCGCCAGCGTCACGTTCTTCAGGATCGGTTCGTCCAGGATCAGGCCCAGCGCCTTGCGGTCCTCGGTCACATAGCTGATGCCCGCGGCGATGGCCTTGTCCACGGTCGAGGTATCGACCGCCTGGCCCCGCATCCGCACGGTGCCGGTGTGGCCGCGCCCGTAGCTGTGGCCGAACAGGCTCATGGCAAGCTCGGTGCGCCCCGCGCCCATCAACCCCGCGATGCCGACGATCTCACCCGCGCGCACGGTCAGCGACGCGTTGTCGATCACCTTGCGGCCCTGCTGTTCGGGATGCCAGACCGACCAGCCCTCGACCGACATGAGCACGTCGCCGGGGCGCGGGTCGCGCTCGGGATAGCGGTGCGCCATGTCGCGGCCGACCATGTCGCGGATGATCCGGTCCTCGGAAATCTCGCGCTTGGTCATGGTGGACACGGTGGACCCGTCGCGCAGCACGGTGATGCGGTCGGCCACGCGGGAAATCTCGTTCAGCTTGTGGCTGATGATGATCTGGGTGACGCCCTGGCCCTTCAGCTCCAGCATCAGGTCCAGAAGCTTCTGGCTGTCGTTTTCCTGCAGCGCGGCGGTCGGCTCGTCCAGGATCAGTAGCCGCACGTCCTTGGCCAGCGCCTTGGCGATCTCGATCAGCTGCTGCTTGCCCACGCCCAGCGTGCCGACCGGGGTGGACGGCGGTTCGGTCAGGCCGACCCGGCGCATCCAGCCTTCGGCCTTCTGGAACGCCTGCGGCCAGTTGATGACACCGCGGCTGGCGACCTCGTTGCCCAGGAACAGGTTCTCGGCCACCGACAAGAGCGGCACCAGCGCCAGTTCCTGGTGGATGATGATGATGCCCTTGGCCTCGCTGTCGCGGATGCCGCCCAGGGCCAGAGTCTGCCCGGCATAGACGATGTCGCCGTCATAGGTCCCGTGCGGATAGACGCCCGACAGGATCTTCATCAGCGTGGACTTGCCCG
>DBBA01000010.1:3891-6599 GCA_002291955.1 Rhodobacteraceae bacterium UBA996
AGCGTGGACTTGCCCGCGCCGTTCTCGCCGCAGATGGCGTGGATCTCGCCCTCCTCGACGGCGAGGGTGACGTTGTCCAGCGCGCGCACCCCGGGAAACACCTTCCCGATCCCGCGCATTTCCAGAAGCGTGGCCACGACGGTCCCCCGAAGCCAGAGCGACGGTGCCGGACCCGTCCGCGCGATGCGCGCGGGACGGGTCCGGCGTTGTCCGGCCTACTTCAGCTGGTCGGCGGTGTAGTAGCCGCTGTCCACCAGCACCGACTGGATGTCGTCCACGTTCACCGTGACCGGCTTCAGCAGGTACGACGGCACGACCTTGACGCCGTTGTCGTAGGTTTCGGTGTCGTTGATCTCGGGCTGGCCGCCCGACAGGATCGCATCGACCATGCCCACGGTCACGCGCGCAAGCTCGCGGGTGTCCTTGAAGATGGTCGAATACTGCTCGCCCGCCATCATCGACTTGACCGACGGCACTTCCGCGTCCTGGCCGGTGACGCAGGGCATGGCCA
Source organism: Rhodobacteraceae bacterium UBA996 (assembly GCA_002291955.1). Classification (GTDB taxonomy): domain Bacteria; phylum Pseudomonadota; class Alphaproteobacteria; order Rhodobacterales; family Rhodobacteraceae; genus UBA996. The sequence continues at coordinate 4,403 of DBBA01000010.1, forward strand.
GGTCGCCCGTGCCGTAGCCCACGCCCTTGACCGACGACAGGATGCCGATGGACAGCCCGTCATAGGGCGACAGGGCGCCATGCAGGACCGCGCTGCCGTAGTTGGCCGACAGAAGGTTGTCCATCCGCGCCTGGGCCACCGCGCCGTCCCAGCGCAGGGTGCCGACCACGTCCATGCCCATCTGGCCCGACGGAACGGCGATGGTGCCCGCGTCGATCAGCGGCTGCAGGACGCTCATCGCGCCGTTGTAGAAGAAGAACGCGTTGTTGTCGTCGGGCGAGCCGCCGAACAGTTCCACGTTGAAGGGCGCGGTGCCGGCGAAGCGTTCGTTCAGGCAGGCCACCAGCGATTCCGCCTGCAGCACGCCGACCTGGAAGTTGTCGAAGGTGGCATAGTAGTCCACCGCGCCCGAATCCCTGATCAGCCGGTCATAGGCGATGATCGGGATGCCCGCGGCTTCGGCGTTCTCCAGCGCGTTCGACAGCGTGGTGCCGTCGATCGCCGCGATCACCAGCGCCGACACGCCCTGGGTGATCATGTTCTCGACCTGGTTCAGCTGGGTCGGGATGTCGTCCTCGGCATATTGCAGGACAGTGCGGTAGCCCGCGGCCTCGAACTGCTCGACCATCGAGTTGCCGTCGGAAATCCAGCGCGAGGACGACTGGGTGGGCATCGCGATGCCGATGGTGCCCTTGTCCTGGGCGGCAGCCGGGGCGACCGGCAGCACCAGCACGGTGCCCAAGGCGGTGGCCAGGGCCAGGGTGGCCCGTCGTGTCAAAGTCATGTCTTCCTCCCTGAAGAACCGTGTCTTGTTGTTTGTCCCGGTGGCGCGCAACCCGCCCGGCGCGGCGCAGATTGATCCGGCGTTTCATTACAGTCAAATGTCAAATCGGCAAGCAGACATGACGATTTGGGCATGATCGGGTTCGATGACCAGGCGCAGCGGCTGTTGCGCGGACTGAAGCTGTCGCAGCTGCGGCTGGTGGCCGAGATCCGGGCCAGCGGAAGCCTGACCGCGGCGGCCGAACGGCTGGGCATGACCCAGCCCGCCGCATCGCGCATGCTCGCCCGGATCGAGGAGGTGATCGGCCATCCGGTGCACGAACGGGTCGGCCGGTCGATGGTCCTGACCGCTGCGGGCGACGCGCTGGCCCGCCGGGCCGAGCGGGTGGTGCTGGAACTGGTGGATGCGTCGCGCGACCTGTCCGAGGCGGCCGAGGGCGCGTCGGGCAGCATCCGCGTGGGGTCGGTGACGGGCCCCGCCCTCAGCCATCTGCTGCCCGCGGTGCGGCAGATGCGGGACCGCTTCCCCGAGGTGTCGGTCGAGGTGGTGGTCGGCACATCCGACACGCTGTGCGAACAGGTGCTGGGCGGGCGGCTGGACTTCGCGCTGGGGCGGGTGCCCGCGGCGCTGCAGGCGCATGTCGAGACGCGGATCATCGGGGTCGAACCGCTGGGCCTTCTGGTGCGGCGCGGCCATCCCCTGCTGCGGCGGCGCGAGATCGGGATCGGCGACCTGCTGGCGCTCGACTGGGTGATGTCCGATGACGAGACGCTCCTGGCGCGCACGGTCAACCGGTGGCTGGCCAGCACCGGCCACCGGCCGCCCCGGCGCTGGGTCGCGACCTCGTCCTTCCTGTTCACGCTGGCCTTGTTGCAGGACAGCGATGCGGTGGCGCCGCTCGCCCGGCCGGTGATCGACACCTTCGCCGGGGTCCGCGGCATGCCCTTTGCGCCGGTCCCGTTCGAGATGGACCTGGCGGTCGAGCCCTATGGCCTGTTCCGCCGGACCGGATCGGTGCTGCCGCCCGCGTCCCGCCGGCTGGCCGAGAAGATGATGGAACGCCTCGACAGCCCGCCGTGACCGGCGCGGGACGGGCGCCCGGACAGGCACCCCGCCAGGCAGTTGTCCTTTGCCGCGAAACCGGCGCATGGTGCGCCGCGTCCGACCGGAGACCTGCCATGACCGAACCGACCCATGCCCTGCACGGGCGCCACCTGATCGCGGGCGACTGGGTGGCGGGCGACACCACGTTCCGCAGCGAACCGGCGACCGGGCCTGCCCATGACGTGGCCCAGGGCACCGCCGCCCATGTGGACGCCGCCGCCCGCGCGGCCGAGGATGCGTTCTGGTCCTGGGGCTACGCGCCCCGGGCCGAGCGCGCCGCCTTCCTGGATGCCATCGCCGACGAGATCG
>DBBA01000271.1 GCA_002291955.1 Rhodobacteraceae bacterium UBA996
GCCGCGGTCGGCACCGTGCGCATCTTGCCGCCGGGGGCGTCATGCGCCTCGACCACGGTCACGTCCAGCCCGGCATGGGCCAGCCGCATGGCTGCCGCCAGCCCGCCCATCCCGGCGCCGATCACCACGACCTTGTCCGTCGAACTGTCCATACTCGGATTGTTGACTCGCGTCCGGAATGTGTCCACTCTGATTGACACATAGCATGTAAGTAGCAACTTACACCGCCGAAAGGAAGCGCCATGCCCGCGATCAATGACCGGATCGAGGCCGCCCTGGCCCAGGCCCTGGCCATCGGCCGCGCGCAGCCCGCGCCCGGTCGGCTGGCCGCCGCGCTGGACCATGCGGTGAACCCCGGCGGCGCCCGCATCCGCCCCACGATCCTTATGTCGGTGGCGCTGGCCTGCGGCGACGACCGCCCCCGGCTGACCGATGCGGCCGCGGCGGCGCTGGAGCTGATCCACTGCGCCAGCCTTGTCCACGACGACCTGCCCTGCTTCGATGACGCCGACACCCGGCGCGGCAAGCCGTCGGTCCACCGTGCCTATTCCGAACCGCTGGCCGTGCTGGCGGGCGACAGCCTGATCGTCATGGCGTTCGAGGTGCTGGCCCGCGAAGGGCACCAGGCCCCCGACCGCGCGCTGGCACTGATCCGCCACCTGGGCCAGCGCACCGGCATGCCCGGCGGCATCTGCGCAGGCCAGGGCTGGGAATCCGAGCCGTCCGTGGACCTGATCGCCTATCACCGGGCCAAGACGGCCGCCCTGTTCGTCGCCGCAACCCAGATGGGCGCCATCGCCGCCGGACAGGACGCCGAGCCGTGGGAAGACCTGGGCGCCCGGATCGGTGCTGCGTTCCAGGTTGCCGACGACCTGAAGGATGCGCTCGACAGCCCCGAGACGCTGGGCAAGCCCGCCGGGCAGGACGCGATGCACGGTCGCCCGTCCGCGGTCGCCGAGTATGGCGTGGACGGCGCGATCCGGGTGCTGAAGGACACGCTGGCCGCCGCCATCGCCTCGATCCCCGCCTGCCCGGGCGAGGCGCGGCTGGCCGCGACCGTGCGCGCCTATGCCGACCGGATGATGCCTGCCCAGGCGCATCGGGTCAGCCCCGGTGAGTGACGCCGCCCCGCTTCCGCACGGGGGCGGCTGGCGCTGGCCCTCGCTTGCCCGGATCGCGTCCCGCCCCGGGTTCCAGTCCTGGGCGGCGCGGTTTCCGCTGACGCAGGGTCTGGTCCGGCGCGAAGGCGACGCGATGATGGATCTGGTGGCGGGGTTTGTCCACAGTCAGGTCCTGGCCGCGCTGGTCGCCTTCGGAACGCTCGAGGCGATCCTCGACGCGCCTCGGCCGACCGAGGCGCTCGCGCGGCTGGCCAGCGTCCCGCCCGACCGCATGGACGTGCTGTTGCGCGCCGCGGCAGCCCTTGGCCTGATCCGCGACCGGCGCGGGCGCTGGCATGCCACCCTGCGCGGCGCGGCGTTGCTGGGCGTGCCGGGGCTGGCGGGCATGATCCGCCACCACGCGGTCCTGTACCGCGACCTGGCCGACCCGGCAGCGTTCTTCCGCGGCCAGACGCGGACGGAACTCGCCGACTTCTGGCCCTATGTCTTTGGTGCCGGTGCCGCCGAGGACCCGGACCGCGCCGCGCGCTACTCGGTCCTCATGGCCGACAGTCAGGCGCTGGTGGCCGAGGATACGCTGGCCGCCGTGTCGCTGAAGGGCGTGCGCCGCCTGATGGACGTGGGCGGCGGCACGGGGGCCTTCCTGACTGCCGCCGGGCGCCGCTGGCCCGACCTGCGCCTGCGGCTGGTGGACCTGCCCGCCGTGGTGCCCGGCGCGCTGTCCCGTTTCGCCGACGCCGGGCTGGTCGCCCGGGCCGAGGTCATGCCGCAAAGCTTCCGCGATGCGCCCCTGCCGCCCGGGGCCGATGCGGTCAGCCTGGTGCGCGTGCTGTATGACCATCAGGACGACACCGTGCGCGATCTGCTGGCCAAGGTGCACGCGGCGCTGCCGCCCGGGGGCCGGGTGATCGTGTCCGAACCGATGGCGGGCGGGCGCCGCCCCGACCGGGCAGGGGATGCGTACTTTGCGCCCTATTGCCTGGCGATGACCACCGGCCGCGCCCGCAGTTCCGCCGAAATAGGGTCGCTTCTGGCGCAGGCGGGCTTCACCGCGATCCGCGCCCCGCGCCCGGCCCGGCCCTTCGTCACCTCGGTGATCGAGGCCCGCCGCGCCTGACCAGCGCTGTCCCCGCCGCACCCTGTCCAGCCCGCCTGCCACTTTTCTGTCCAATTTGATTGACAAAGCTATGTGTAAATCTAGACTGACACTTGCGGACAGATCGGGGGCGACTCCCCGACCCGCAGGAGGACGAACGTGCAGGCGCAGGCGGTCATCATGCGGGGTCCGGGGGACATTGCCCTGGACAGGCTCGCGCTGACCGACCCGGGTCCGGGCGACCTGGTCGTCCGCGTCACGCACTCCGGCATCTCCACCGGCACGGAAAAACTGTTCTGGCTCGGCACGATGCCGCCCTTCCCGGGCATGGGCTATCCGCTGGTCCCCGGCTACGAATCGGCCGGAGAGGTCGTGGATGCCGGGCGCGACACGGGCTTCCGCCCCGGTGAGCGCGTGTTCGTCCCCGGGGCCAACTGCTACGCGGGTGCGCGCGGCCTGTTCGGCGGCGCGTCCAGCCTTCTGGTCACCGCCGCCGACCGGGTGACGCGGATCGACCCCGCCCTGGGCGCCGAGGGCGCGCTGCTGGCACTCGCCGCCACCGCGCGCCATGCCGTCGCGGGTCTGAACACCACCATGCCCGACCTGATCGTCGGCCACGGCGTGCTGGGCCGCCTTCTGGCCCGCATCACCATCGCCGCGGGCGCCCCCGCGCCCACCGTCTGGGAAATCGACCCTGTCCGGGCCAAAGGCGCCACCGGATATGACGTCCTCCATCCCGACGCCGACCCGCGCCGCGACTACCGCGCGATCTACGACGCGTCCGGCAACGGCGCGCTCCTCGACACGCTCATCGGGCGCATCGCCCGGGGCGGCGAGGTCGTGCTGGCAGGCTTCTACACCGCGCCGATCCAGTTCGCCTTCCCGCCCGCCTTCATGAAGGAGGCGCGGCTGCGCATCGCGGCGGAATGGACGCATGACGACCTTGCTGCCACGCGCCAGCTGATCGAGGCCGGCGCCCTCTCCCTTGCTGGGCTGATCTCGCACCATCGGCCCGCAGGGCAGGCCGCGGACGCCTATCGCACCGCGTTCGGCGACCCGGCCTGCCTCAAGATGATCCTCGACTGGACGACCGACATGAAGGACGCCGCATGACCCTCGATGTGCCGAACCTGACGGACTTCGACGCGCGCCTGCGGGCGGAAGCGGCCGAGGAACCGTCGCTGGAAGTGCCTAGCGCGCCGCCCACCAAGAAGACGCAGATCATCGCGATCTACGGCAAGGGCGGCATCGGCAAGTCGTTCACGCTCGCGAACCTCAGCCACATGATGGCCGAGATGGGCAAGCGCGTGCTGCTGATCGGCTGCGATCCGAAGTCGGATACCACCAGCCTCCTGTTCGGCGGCAAGGCCTGCCCGACGATCATCGAGACCTCGACCCGCAAGAAGCTCGCGGGCGAGGAGGTCAAGGTCGGCGACGTCTGCTTCAAGCGCGGCGGCGTGTTCGCCATGGAACTGGGCGGGCCCGAGGTCGGCCGCGGCTGCGGCGGGCGCGGCATCATCCACGGGTTCGAGACGCTGGAAAAACTCGGCTTCCACGACTGGGACTTCGACTATGTCCTGCTCGACTTCCTGGGCGACGTGGTCTGCGGCGGCTTCGGCCTGCCGATCGCGCGGGACATGGCGCAGAAGGTGATCGTGGTCGGATCGAACGACCTGCAGTCCCTCTACGTCGCCAACAACGTCTGCTCGGCCGTGGAATACTTCCGCAAGATGGGCGGCAACGTGGGCGTCGCGGGCCTCGTCATCAACAAGGATGACGGCACGGGGCAGGCGGCGGCATTCGCCGAAGCGGCGGGCATCCCGATCCTCGCATCCATTCCCGCCGACGACGACCTGCGCCGGAAATCCGCGGCCTATCAGATCGTCGGCACCCACGCCGGCCCCTGGGGCGCGCTGTTCAAGGAACTCGCCGAAGCGGTTGGCCTCGCCCCGCCGGTGCGGCCGAAACCGCTGACCCAGGACGGTCTGCTCGCGCTCTTCGACGGCAAGGACACCGGCGCCGACTTCGTCCTGGTGCCTGCGTCCGACGCCGACATGCGCGGCAAGCACGCCGTCGCCAAACCCTCGCTCGAAGTGGTGTACGACCATGTGTGACACCTGCCACACGCACGGGCCGCTCTCGCCCCAGACGCTGGCCTGCCGGGCCACGCCCGACCAGGTGATGCGCCTGCTCTGGGACATCCTGAATTCCGACCAGAAGCCCGGGGGCAGCACCCGGTGAGCGGCGACAGGGCATATGCCGGCGAAGGCGCGCATGACGTCGGGGCCCCGGATCAGGTCCGGGGCGACGTGGCGCTTGCGGGCGGTTGCCACAACGGCAGCGAGATGGAGGCTGCCGCCCGCGCCGCGGGTAAGTCCGACATCCTGGACCAGTTCCGCGCCGACTACCCGCAGGGCCCCCACGACAAGCCGCAATCCATGTGCCCGGCCTTCGGGTCCCTTCGCGTCGGCCTGCGGATGCGCCGGGTCGCCACCGTCCTGTCCGGATCGGCCTGCTGCGTCTATGGCCTGACGTTCGTGTCGCACTTCTACGGCGCGCGCCGGTCGGTCGGCTACGTGCCGTTCAATTCCGAATCCCTCGTGACCGGCAAGCTGTTCGAGGATATCCGCGAGGCCGTCCACCAGCTCGCCGACCCCGACCGCTACGACGCCATCGTGGTGACGAACCTGTGCGTGCCCACCGCCTCGGGCGTGCCCCTGCGGCTGCTACCGTCCGAGATCAACGGCGTGCGCATCGTCGGCATCGACGTGCCCGGCTTCGGCGTGCCCACCCATGCCGAGGCGAAGGACGTGCTGGCGGGCGCCATGCTTGCCTATGCCCGCGCCGAAGTGCAGGCCGGTCCCGT
>DBBA01000324.1 GCA_002291955.1 Rhodobacteraceae bacterium UBA996
GAACTCGCCCTACACCGCCGAATCCTATGACGCGGCGGCGCTGATCATGCTCGCCATGCACGCGGCCGGGTCCACCGACTCGAACGTCTACAAGGACAAGATCCTGGACATCGCCAACGGCCCCGGCGCGCCCATCTATCCGGGCGAGCTGGCCAAGGCCATCGAGCTTCTGAGCGCGGGCACCGACATCGACTATGTCGGCGCCACGGGCGTGGAACTGGTCAACGGCCGCGAAGCCGCCGGCCGCTACCGCGAGATCGAGGTCCAGAACGGCGCGAACGTGACCGTCGGCTTCCGCTGACACTGGCAATCGCGACAGAAATGCGACGGCCCGGTTGAACGACCGGGCCGTTTGCGCTTAAGCGCGTCGGAGGGGGGTGACCCGGGCCGTCAGATGCCCGGGCACGACATGGGGAAGGTCGATGATCGCAGTCCGGGATCTGCACAAGCATTTCGGCGGCTTCCACGCCGTCGACGGTGCCTCGCTCGACATCGCCAAGGGGTCGATCACTGGCCTGATCGGCCCGAACGGCGCCGGCAAGACGACGCTCTTCAACGTCATCGCCGGGCGGCTCAAGCCCACCTCGGGCACGGTCACGATGCTGGGCGAGGACATCACCGGCCTGCCGCCCCACGACCTGTTCCACAAGGGGCTCCTGCGGACCTTCCAGATCGCGCACGAATTCTCGTCCATGACCGTGCGCGAGAACCTGATGATGGTCCCGCCCGGGCAGACCGGGGAAACCCTGTGGAACGCCTGGTTCGCCCGGTCCCGCATCCGGTCCGAGGAAGCCGCGCTCCGGCAGAAGGCCGACGAAGTGCTCGATTTCCTGACCATCAGCCACCTGGCCGAGGAACGCGCGGGCAACCTGTCGGGCGGCCAGAAGAAGCTTCTGGAACTCGGCCGCACCATGATGGTGGACGCCCGCATCGTGTTCCTGGACGAGGTCGGCGCGGGCGTGAACCGTACGCTTCTGAACACCATCGGCGACGCCATCGTGCGGCTGAACCGCGAACGCGGCTACACCTTCTGCGTGATCGAGCACGACATGGATTTCATCGGCCGCCTTTGCGACCCGGTGATCGTCATGGCCGAGGGCCGCGTGCTGGCCCAGGGCGGCGCCGCCCACATCATGGAGAACGAGGCCGTGATCGAGGCCTATCTGGGCCGCGGCATGAAGAACAAGGTCGTCGCGGCGGGTGCGTCCCATGCCTGACCCCTTCCTGATCGGCGACACCATGCGCGGCGGCTACGGGCCCGCCGACATCCTGAACGACTGCACCATCGCCGTGGACCCCGGGAAGATCGCGGTTATCGTCGGCCCGAACGGCGCGGGCAAGTCCACCGCCATGAAGGCCGTGTTCGGGATGCTGAAACTGCGCGGTGGCGCCGTCCGGCTGGGGGGCGAGGACATCACGAAGCTCTCCCCGCAGGACCGCGTGGCCAAGGGCATGGCCTTTGTCCCCCAGACCAGCAACATCTTCCCCTCCATGACCGTCGAGGAAAACCTCGAGATGGGCGCCTTCCTGCGCACCGACGACTTCCGCCCCACGATGGACGAGGTCTATGGCCTGTTCCCGATCCTGAAGGACAAGCGCCGCCAGGCGGCGGGCGAGTTGTCGGGCGGCCAGCGCCAGCAGGTCGCCGTGGGCCGCGCGCTGATGACCCAGCCCCGCGTCCTGATGCTGGATGAACCCACCGCAGGCGTGTCCCCCATCGTGATGGACGAACTCTTCGACCGCATCGTCGAGGTCGCCCGCACCGGCATCTCGATCCTGATGGTGGAACAGAACGCCCGGCAGGCGCTGGAGATCGCCGATACCGGCTATGTGCTGGTGCAGGGCCGCAATGCCTATACCGGCACGGGGGCGGAACTGCTTGCCAACCCCGAGGTGCGGCGCACCTTCCTGGGGGGAACATGATCCCCGTCCCGGCTGTCCGCACCCTGGCCGCCCTGCTGGCCGCCGCGCCGGTCGGTGCCGTGGCACAAGACGCGATCCTCGCGACTCCCGGTACGCTCGGCACCTGCGCCGTCGTCGCCACCTGCACCGATGCGCTGGACCCCGCATCCTGCGCCCGCGCGGATGGCACCCAGCGCACCTTCGTGACCCGGGTCGGCGGCCAGCCCGTGACCTGGATCGAGACCGACTACAGCCGTTTCCCGCAGTCCGACACGAACGAGACGCGGGGCTTCCTGCCCGTCACCATGCTGCCCCCCGGCGACCCGCCCGCCCGCATCGCCGCGCTCGCCGCGGGGACCGAGGTGGTGCAGGGCGTGGGCGGCCTCGTTTTCGGGCAGTTCCTCGGCGCGGCAGGCACGGTCACCCACGATCTGTGGCAGTTCAACCCCCGCGGACTGGTGCGCCGATGGCAGGTCGCCTGCCCGCCCGGAGAGATGTGATGGACCCGCTCAACGCCCTCGTGGCGCTCCTGAACTTCGTCATCATCCCCGCCACCGCCTATGGTGCGCAACTGGCGCTTGGGGCGCTGGGGGTGACGCTCCTGTACGGCATCCTGCGGTTCTCGAACTTCGCCCATGGCGACACGATGGCCTTCGGCACCACCATCACCATCCTGGTGACATGGGCCCTGCAGGCGGCAGGCGTGTCCTTCGGCCCGCTGCCGACCGCGCTGCTGGCCCTGCCCGTCGGCATCGCTGCCTGCGCCCTGCTGGTGCTGGCCACCGACCGCGGGGTCTACCGCTTCTACCGCCGGGTCAAGGCCGCGCCGGTGATCCTGGTGATCGTGTCGATGGGCGTGATGTTCGTGATGAACGGCCTGGTCCGCTTTATCATCGGGGTGGACGACCAGTCCTTTGCCGACGGCGAACGCTTCGTCATCTCGGCCCGCACCTTCCGCGAGATGACGGGGCTCGAGGAGGGCCTCGCCTTCCGCACCTCGCAGGCCATCACCATCGGGGTGGCCATCGCCGTGGTGGCCTGGCTCTTCTGGTTCCTGAACCGCACCCGCACCGGCAAGTCCATGCGCGCCTATTCCGACAACGAGGATCTGGCGCTTCTGTCCGGCATCAACCCCGAGCGCGTGGTCGCCGTGACCTGGATCCTGGTCGCCGCGCTGGCCACCATCGCGGGCGTGCTCTACGGCCTCGACAAGTCGTTCCGGCCCTTTGTCTACTTCCAGCTGCTGCTGCCGATCTTCGCCGCCGCGATCGTCGGCGGCCTTGGCAGCCCCGTCGGCGCCATCGCGGGCGGCTTCGTCATCGCCTATTCGGAGATCGCGCTGACCTACGCCTTCAAGAAGGTGATCGGCTATCTTGCACCCGGGGGCTGGGAACCCGCGGGCCTCGTGCAGCTCCTGTCCACCGACTACAAGCTCGCCGTCAGCTTCGCGATCCTGATCGTGGTCCTGCTGTTCCGCCCGACCGGCCTGTTCAAGGGGAAATCGGTATGAGCTTCGACCGTCTCCACCCGGGTGTCCTGTTCGGGCTTGTGGCCCTGCTGTTCGTCATCACCGGCGTCACGCAAAGCTGGAACGTGGCGCTGAACATCGCGAACATGGCGCTGGTGTCCGCCATCATGGCGCTCGGCGTCAACATGCAATGGGGCTACGCGGGCCTGTTCAACATCGGCGTGATGGGCTTCGTGGCGCTTGGCGGCCTGGCCGCGGTGCTGGTCTCCATGCCCCCCACGACGGACGCCTGGGCCGCAGGCGGCCCGCGCATGCTGGCGGCCCTGGCGGTCGGCGCGGGCGCCATCGTCGCGGCCATCGCGCTCTGGCGCCGGATGCCGCCCGGCCGCGCCCGCACGCTGGCACTTCTCGCCGTGCTGATCGGCGGCTTCGTCCTCTACCGCTGGCTCCGCGACCCCGCCGCCGCGGCGATCGAGGCGGTGAACCCCGCGGGCACCGGCTACCTCGGCGGCCTCGGCCTGCCCACGATCCTGTCCTGGCCCGTGGGCGCGGCACTCGCCGCCGGGGCCGCCTGGGTCGTCGGCAAGACGGCACTCGGCCTGCGGTCCGACTACCTGGCCATCGCCACCCTGGGCGTCGCCGAGATCACCATCGCCGTCCTCAAGAACGAGGACTGGCTGTCGCGCGGCGTCAAGAACGTGGTCGGCATCGACCGCCCCGTCCCCTACGAGACCGACCTGCAGGCCGACCCGGGCTTCGTGGCCCAGGTCACCGGCTGGGGCTTCGATCCCGTCACCGCCTCGACCATCACGGTGAAGCTCGCCTGGGCGGGCCTGTTCACCGTGGTCCTTGTCCTCCTCCTGATCGCCCTGCAACTGGCGCTCCGGTCGCCCTGGGGCCGCATGATGCGCGCCATCCGCGACAACGAGGTCGCGGCCGAGGCGATGGGCAAGGACGTCACCCGCCGCCACCTGCAGATCTTCGTGCTGGGGTCGGCCGTCTGCGGCCTGGCGGGCGCGATGATGACGACGCTCGACGGGCAGCTGACGCCCGGCACCTACCAGCCGCTGCGGTTCACCTTCCTGATCTGGGTGATGGTGATCGTCGGGGGGTCGGGCAACAACTTCGGCGCGGTGCTGGGGGCGTTCCTGATCTGGTTCTTCTGGGTGCAGGCCGAACCCATCGGCCTGTGGCTGATGAACGTCGTCACCGCGGGCCTGCCTGCGGACAGCGGCCTGCGGGCGCACCTGCTCGACAGCGCCCAGCACATGCGGCTGGTGGCGATGGGGCTGGTCCTGCTGCTGGTCCTGCGGTTCAGCCCGCGCGGGCTGATCCCGGAGCGATGAGCCCCCCACCGACGCTGATCCTGATTCCCGCCGCGGGGTCGTCGTCCCGCATGCGGGGGGGCGACAAACTGCTGGAACAGGTGGATGGCACCCCGCAACTGGCCCGCGCGGCGACCGCGGCGCTGGCCACGGGCTGCCCCGTCGCGGTCACCCTGCGCCCAGACGATGCCGCCCGCACCGCGGTCCTGGCCGGGCTTGCCGTCACCCTCATCCCTGTGCCCGATGCCGCCACCGGCATGTCGGCATCCTTGCGCCGCGGGGCCGCCGCCTGCCCGCCCGGCCACGCGCTGATGGTCCTGCCCGCCGACATGCCCGACATCGGTGCCATGGACCTTGGGCGCATGCTGGCCGCGCAGCAGGTCCATCCCGACCGGATCCTGCGCGCGACCGGCCAGGACGGGCGCCCCGGCAATCCCGTGCTGTTCCCGCCGCGCCTCGTGCCGCGCTTTGCCGACCTGACGGGGGACGAAGGCGCGCGGCGGCTTCTGCCGGGCGAATCCCTTGTGCCGGTCGTGCTGCCGATGCGCCGCGCCCTGACCGATCTGGACACGCCCGAGGACTGGGCCACCTGGCGCGTGATGCGCGACAGCCCCGCGCCTAGATGACCTCTTCGGCCTCGCGCGCCGACAGGTCGCGCCACGGCGCCACATACTGCGCCTGACCCGCCCGGTGCACCAGCCGCGGCGCGGCCGCCAGCATCGCCCGGCACGCCGCCGGTCCCAGCGCCGCCAGCGCGGCCGGACAGGGGCGGAACACCTCGAACCACAGACCATCGGCCTGCACTGCATCGACGCCATCCAGCAGCACATGCACGAACAGCGCCGACGCCGGCGCCAGCGGCCGCACATCGGCCAGATGTCCCAGATGCGCCACCGGCACCGCCACCCGCCGCACGCCCGCCACCGGTTCGGCCCGCGGGCTGTCCAGCACGATCCGCTGCGCCGCCGGCAGCGTCAGGTCGCGCCCCGGGCTGTTCCCCAGCGCGCTGCCCCGCAGCAGCATCGGCGTGGCATCGCCGCGCGCCAGGTCATGCCGGACGACGACCACCGCCCGGATCGTCCGCCAGCCACCGGCCAGCGTCCGCACCGTGACCCCCGCCGACAGTTCGGACGCGGCCCGCGGTCCGCCCGACGTCTCGACCGACAGATCCGCCGGAAGGCCCGACAGCGGGAAACTGCGCGACGCAAGGCCGCCCGACGGTTCCGGGTCGGGGCGCGTCCGGGGATTGCGGGCGGAGAATGCACGGGAAATCGCCCCATCGTTTCCGATGGCGACTGTCGCCCCTGCCTTCGCCACACCCATGCCCATCATGCACCAGCAGAACTTCCGTTCTCTGCTTCGCACGATCAGGTGGATTAATGGTGTTCGAAAAGGGCAAGAATTGAGACAACTTCGCCCGGCCGGCGGGTTGTTGCCGCCCGAACACTTCCATCATCGGCAAGGCCCTGCCGGCGGTTGAGCCGCCGTCCCGACAATCATCCGCCGGATGATCCCGCCGCCCGACCAGGGGGCACATCTTGGATGCCGCCCCCCGGAATGTGCCATATCGTGCCGCACCCGCGACTCACCGAACCGGGCATCGCCCCCACCGCCCAAGACACTCAATCGCACGACCGACCCATTCCGGGGCGCGGATCGGCATTGTCACGGCCACACGCACAGGCACCGGTCCCCCGGTCCCGCCCCCCGCGCCAACACCCGCCAGCCCGCGTGACACCCGCCAGACCGACCGTTTCCCCACCCGAGAAACACCGGATGTTTACCAAGGGTCCGCCCCGGACCGGTGTGAATTCGACGTGAAACCGCGAGGTCCCGCTGCGCCGCGGCATGGTCTGCCTGCGTTTCAGGCAGTCACACGCCGACAGGTTGCGCGACACTGGTGCCCGAGGTCGGACTCGAACCGACATATCCTTGCGGATGGCGGATTTTGAATCCGCTGCGTCTACC
>DBBA01000327.1 GCA_002291955.1 Rhodobacteraceae bacterium UBA996
CGCCCCTCGACCTGACCGCCCGCTTCGGACCGCGCCCCGTCTGGCTGGAAATCGGCTTCGGCGGGGGCGAGCACATGGTCCACCAGGCCACCCGCCACCCCGACATCGCGATCATCGGCGCCGAACCCTTCGTCAACGGCGTGGCGATGCTGCTCCGCAAGATCACGGATGCGCGCGCCACCAACATCGCCATCCACCCCGGCGACGCCCGCGACCTGATCGAGGTGCTGCCCGACGGCAGCATCACCCGCGCCTTCCTGAGCTACCCCGACCCCTGGCCCAAGCGCCGGCACCACCGCCGCCGCTTCGTCACCCCCGACCACCTGATCCCGCTTGCGCGCGTCATGGCCCCGGGCGCACAGTTCCGCGTCGCCTCCGACATCCCGTCCTACATCGACCAGGCGCTGGACCAGGTGCCGCCCGCGGGCTTCACGCGGGTGGACCACGACCCGGCCCGCCCCTGGGACGACTGGATCACCACAAGGTACGAGGCCAAGGCCCTGCGCGAGGGCCGCACCCCCGCCTACCTCACGTTCCTGCGCGACTGAGGGCCTGCGAACCTGACGGCCAGGGGACGGGGGCGGCTCAGATCGCCGCCAGCAGCGCCTCGCCGCCCGAGATCTCGCAGGTGCCGGGGCTTTCCTCCAGATGCAGGACCTTGACCACGCCATCCTCGGCCATCAGCGCATAGCGCTTGGACCGGCCCAGAAGCCCGACCGGCGGCGCGGTGAAATCCAGCCCCATGGCCTTGGTGAACGCGCCATCGGCATCGGCCAGCATGGTGATCCCGGCCGCCGCGGCGCCTGTCGCCTCGCCCCAGGCCTTCATCACGAAGGGATCGTTGACCGACACGCAGACGATCTCGTCCACGCCCTTGGCCGCGAACCCGTCCTTCGTGCGGACAAAGCTCGGCACATGCGCCGAATGGCAGGTGGGGGTATAGGCGCCCGGCACCGCGAACATCACCACCTTGCGGCCCTTGGTCAGTGCCGCGACCGACACCGCCTCGGGTCCCTTGTCCCCGATCCGGATCAGCGAGGCCTCCGGCAGCCGTGCCCCTGTCTCGATCGCCATGCGCTGTCTCCCCGTCCCGGTTTGCGTTGCCTCTGCGCGGCGTTATAGGGGGCGGCACAGGGCGGGACCAGTGGGGACAGGGATGGATCGCATCGTCATCGTCGGCGCAGGCCAGGCCGCCCAGTCCTGCGCCGCCCGCCTGCGGGCCGGCGGCTTTGCGGGCGCGATCACCCTGATCGGCGACGAACCGCACCCGCCCTACCAGCGCCCGCCGCTGTCCAAGGCCTACCTCCTGGGCGACATGGCGCTCGACCGGCTCTGGCTGCGCCCCGAGGCGTGGTATGCCGACAACAGCATCGCGCTTGTCACGGGCGCCCCTGCCACCGCCATCGACCGTGCCGCCCGCACGGTGACCGCGGGCGGCACCGCGCACCCGTACGACGCGCTCGTGCTCGCGACCGGCGCCATCCCGCGCCGCCTGCCCGCCGCCATCGGCGGTGACCTGCCCGGCGTGCATGTCGTGCGCACGCTGGCGGATGTGGACCGCATGGCACCCGACATCGCCCCGGGTCGCCGCCTGCTGGTCGTGGGCGGCGGCTACATCGGGCTCGAGGCCGCCGCCGTCGCCCGCAAGTCCGGCATGGAGGTCACGCTGATCGAGGCCGCGCCCCGCATCCTCGGCCGCGTCGCCGCCCCCGAAACCGCCGCCGCCATGCGCGCCCTGCACCAGTCCCACGGTGTGACGATCCGCGAAGGGGTCGGCCTTGTCCGCCTGACCGGCGACACCCGCGTGACCGGCGCCGTGCTGGCCGACGGCACCGAACTCGCCGTGGATGCGGTCGTGGCGGGCATTGGCGTCACCCCCGACACCCGCCTCGCCCAGACCGCAGGGCTCGAGATCGACAACGGCATCGCCGTCGATGCGCAAGGCCGCACCTCCGACCCCGCCATCCTCGCCGCGGGCGACTGCGCATCGTTTCCCACCCCCGCGGGCCGGATGCGGCTCGAATCGGTCGGCAACGCCATCGACATGGGCGACCTCGTGGCCGACACGCTCCTCGGGATCGACACGGCCTATGTCCCGAAACCGTGGTTCTGGTCCGACCAGTACGACGCGAAACTGCAGATCGCGGGCCTCGGCACCGGTGCCGACCGCATCGTGGTCCGGCCCGCAGACGGGGGGGCGTGGTCGCACTGGTACTACGCCGGCCCCCAGCTGATCGCCGTGGACGCGCTGAACGACAGCCGCGCCTACATGGTCGGCAAGCGCCTGATCGAGGGCGGCCGCAACCCCGATCCCGCCGTGATCGCCGACCCGGCGACCGACCTCAAGGCACTCCTCAAGGCCGCATGAGGATCATCGCCGGCGACCACCGCGGCCTTGCGCTGACCCCCGTGGGCAAGGGCGACCCGGCTGCCCACCTGCGCCCGACCGCCGACCGCACACGCGAAAGCCTGTTCAACGTGCTGACCGGCGGGCGCCACGGCGACCCCGTGACCGATGCCCGCGTGCTGGACCTGTTCGCGGGCACCGGGGCGCTGGCGCTGGAAGCCCTGTCGCGCGGGGCGGCCCACGCCACGCTGGTGGACGACGGCCGCACCGCCGCGCGCCTGATCGCCGCCAACATCGCGCTGATGCGCGCCGCCGACCGCACCCGCCTGATGCGGTGCGACGCCACCCGCCTGCCCGGCAACGACGGCCCGCCCGCCACGCTCGTGTTCCTCGACCCGCCCTATGGCCGCGGCCTTGGCGCCCCTGCCCTGACTGCCGCCCTTGCCAACGGCTGGATCGCCCCCGACGCCACCGTGGTGTGGGAAGAAACAGCACCCCAGACCCCGCCCGCGGGCCTCACCCTCACCGACCAGCGCCGCTGGGGCGACACCTGGGTCGGCTTCCTGACCGCCTGACCCCCGGCCAGCTTCGACATGCCCGAAATATCCCCGCCGGAGGCAGACCCGAGCCGACCGGGCCGACAGGCCCGGCGGCGAGACAAAAGGCGTCGCGTAGGGCCGACAGGCCCGGCGCGTCCGCATCAGCCTTGCGTGGGATGGAACCGGCCCGCGGGCGACAGCGTAAAGATGTCCACCCCGTCCGCGGTCACGCCGACCGAGTGCTCGAACTGCGCCGACAGCGTCTTGTCGGCGGTGATCGCGGTCCAGTCGTCCTTCAGCACCCGCGTCTCGGGACGGCCCAGGTTCACCATCGGCTCGATGGTGAAGAACATGCCTTCTTCCAGCACCGGCCCGGTGCCCGGGCGGCCATAGTGCAGCACGTTCGGCGGCGCGTGGAACACGCGGCCCAACCCATGCCCGCAGAAATCGCGCACGACACTCATCCCGTGGCGTTCCACATGGGTCTGGATCGCATGGCCGATGTCGCCGAACGTCGCGCCGGGCCGCACCGCCTCGATCCCCTTCATCAGGGCATCATGCGTCACCTGCACCAGCCGCTCGGCATGGCGCTTGGGACGCCCCGCCGCATACATCCGGCTCGAATCGCCGTACCAGCCATCGACCACCACGGTGATGTCGATGTTCAGGATGTCTCCATCCTCGAGCGCGTCGGACGACCGGCCCGGCACCTTGGACCCCGGGATGCCGTGGCAGACCACATGGTTCACGCTGATGCAGGACGCGTGGCGGTAGCCCTTGTAGCCGATGGTGGCCGACACGGCCCCGGCGTCCGTCACCCACCCCTCGATCAGCGCATCCAGCGCGCCGGTCGTCTGGCCGGGGACCACATGTGCCGCGATGTCATCCAGGAGCCGCGCGGCCAGTTGCCCGGCCCGGCGCATCCCCTCGAAATCCGCCGCCTCGTGGATGCGGATGCCCTCCCGGGTCAGGCGGCCCCTTGGCCCTTCGTCCACGCGTGCACGCTCCTGCTTCATGGGGCGCAACATAGGGGTTCGGGGCCGAAAGGACCAGACCACCCGCCTAGCCGCGCGCCTGCAAGGCGGGATCGACCGGCAGGGGACCCGCGATCTGCACACCGTCAGGGCTGATGGCGGTTCCCATGGCGATCATCTCGACCCCCGCCGCCCGCGCCGCATCAAAGGCCCGCGCATAGGCCGGGTCGAGGTCCGGGGCCAGGCGGAACGCATCGCAATCCGTGCGCTGGACGACGTACAGCATCACCGCACGGTCCCCCGCCGCGACCCGCAGCGCGAGTTCCGCCAGATGCTTCGCGCCCCGCGCGGTCACGCTGTCGGGAAACTCGGCCCAGGTCCCCTGCCGCCGCAGATGGACGTTCTTCACCTCGACCCAGACCGCGGGCAGACCGGGCCCTGTCAGGAGCCAGTCCACCCGGCTGTTCGTGCCGTAGCGCACCTCGGGCCGGATGTCGGTGTAGACCGCCAGCCCCGGGACACGGCCCGCCCGCAGCGCCTCGCCCGCCACGATGTTCGGCACCGACGTGTCGATCCCCGCCCGGTGGCCGCCCGGCAGGTCCACCAGCCGCCACGCCCAGCGCAGCTTGCGCTTCGGGTCATCGTTCCCCTCCACCCAGACGCGCAGCCCGGGGTCGGACAGGCCCATCATGCTGCCGGGATTGGGGCAGTGGGCGGTCACCGTCTCGCCGGTGTCGAGCGTCACCTCGGCCAGGAACCGGTTCCAGCGGCGGACAAGGCGGGCGGGGGTCAGGGGGCGGGCAAAGCGCATGGGACCGCTGGTAGCGCGCAGGTCAGCGGACGAGAAGGGGCGCTGCCCCTCTTGCGTCGCCTGCGGCGCCGCAATTCACCCCGGGATATTTGGACCACGTCGAAGCTGGCAGGGATGGTGTCTGGATCGACGGGACGCGGCGGCCTATGGTCCCGCGCCATCAGACCGAGGGACCCCGATGCCGAACCCCACCGCCGCCATGCTTGTGATCGGGGACGAGATCCTGTCGGGCCGCACGCGAGATTCGAACATGCACCATCTGGCGGGAGCGCTGGCGCGGGCGGGGATCGACCTGCGGGAAGCGCGGGTGGTGGGCGACGACCACGGCACCATCGTTGCCGCCGTATCCGCGCTGCGGGCGGCGCATGACCACCTGTTCACCTCGGGCGGCATCGGGCCGACCCATGACGACATCACCGCGGACGCAATCGCCGACGCGATGGGCGTGGCAATCGGCATCCGCGATGATGCGCGCGCGATCCTGGCCGCGCGCTATGCCGCGATGGGGGCCGAATTCACGCCCGCCCGCCAGCGTATGGCGCGCATCCCCGAGGGCGCCGTGCTGATCGAGAACCCGGTGTCGGGGGCGCCGGGGTTCACCATCGGCAACGTGCATGTGATGGCCGGGGTCCCGTCGGTGTTCGAGGCGATGCTGGCGGG
>DBBA01000256.1:0-7095 GCA_002291955.1 Rhodobacteraceae bacterium UBA996
CACCAGCGCCTCGGCCTCGGCCTGCGCGGCCGCCCAGGGCCCCCCGGCCTTGGCCTTGCCCTTCGACGTGGCCAGCCGATCCAGCGCCTCGGCCACCCGGTCGCGCACCGCATCCATCCGGCGCCCGCCGGTCATCGCGTCGATCTCGCCCGCGACCGACGACAGCAGGTCGCGCCGGGCCAGCAGGTCGCGCTCCCGCTCCTTCTTGTCCTCGGGCTCCAGCCCCAGAAGCCCCTGCCGCACCCACAACAGGCCGGTCGGCCCGGCCAGATCGCCGCCGGTCAGCCGGTCGATCCAGGCTTCGGCCTCGTCCTCCTGCGCGACCAGGCGACCGGCGGCATCGGTCACCCGGGCGGTCGGCCGCGCCAGCCAGCGCTTGGCGATGCGGAAGCGGTCGCCCGCGACCTCGACCTCGACCGCCACCTCGGGCGCACCGCCCGCATGGGGCTGCAACCCCGTCACCCGCGCGTTCCGGCTGCGGTGGCGCTCAAAGAACACGGCCTGAAGCGCATCAAAGAACGTGGACTTGCCGAATTCGTTCGGCGCCGACAGGACCGAGATCCCGTCGCCGATCCCCGCCAGCACCGCGCGGCGGCCCGCAAAGCGCCGCACGTTCGCAAGCTCGATCGCGCGCAGCCTCATCCGCCGGCCTCGCCCGCGGCGTCCGTCGCAAAGCCGTACAGCCGCGCCAGCGCCGCTGCCGCAACCGCACGCCCCTCGGTCCCGAGGGTCGGATCGCGCGACTCTGCCAGCAACACCTCGGCCGCCTGCCGCAAGGCGCCGCCCCGGTCGATCCGGTCCAGATCGTCGGGCCGGGCGTCGATCCCCAGCCCCGACAGGTCGGCCGCCAGGAACCCGAATTCGGGCGCCACCCGGTCCACCGCCGCGTCCAGCGCGGCCCGGGGTTCCAGGGCCAGCCGCCCCGTCACGCGCAGTCGTACCAGATGGTCGCGCTGCCGGGCCGTCGGCAGGGCCGCCGCCAGCCGCGCGGGCGCGTCCTCGCCCGGCAGCAGGTCCAGCCGCAGGTCCAGCCAGCGGAACTGCCCGGTCACCACCGGCACCACCTGCGGCGGGGCGCCGGGTGCGGCCAGCGTCACCACCAGCGCGGCCCCGGGCGCATCATGCTTGAAGGCGTCGGGTTCCGGCGTGCCGGCATACCAGGTGGCCGGCCCCACGCGCATCTGCCCGTGCCAGTCGCCCAGGCCCAGGTAATCCAGCCCCGACCGCGCCGCCCGGTCGGGCGGGATCACCCCGGGCGACCCTTCCTCGCCCGCGAAACCGGCCCCCGCGAAATCGGTGATCGCCCCATGCCCCAGCCCGATGCGCAGCGCGCCGTCGGGTGTCGGCGCCGCCATGGCTTCGGTCAGGTCGCGCCCCGGGCGGCGTTGCGTGCAGGGCGCAGGCAGCAGCCACACGCCGGGGACCAGCGCCACCGGCGCCTCGGACGCCACCACCGCCACGTTGCCCGGCCCGTCCGCCGCCACCCGCCGCCACAGCTCGGTCGCGGCCAGGCTGTCGTGGTTGCCGGGCAGCAGCACCCAGGTCAGGTCACTCGCGTCGGCCATCGCGCGCAGGGCCTGACGCAGCGTCTCGGGCGAGGGCGTCTCGGCATCGAAGGTATCGCCCGCGACCAGCACATGCGCCGCCGCCTGCGCCCGCGCCGCGTCGGCCAGCCGGTGCAGCACGCCGTGCCGCGCCTCGCGCAGTCGATGGCGCAAGGCATCAGGGTAGCCGCCAAAGGGCTTGCCCAGATGCAGGTCGGACGTGTGCAGGAACCGGAATGTCATGGCGATACCCGCCCCATCTGACGGCGCGCGGGGGGCCGGGTCAACCGCCCCTCGCGGTCACACGGGGACGAACCGTCCCAGCGCCGGATCGTACTGCTCGAGGCCCCCCTCGCCGATGTCGGTCCACAGGCCGTGCAGCGTCAGCCGGTCGGCCTCGACCTCGGCGCGCACGAAGGGAAACGTCATCAGGTTGCCCAGCGACACCAGCACCGCCTCGCGCTCCAGCGCCGCGATCTGCGCCGCGCGGTCGCCCTTGTCCTTCACCCGCTCGTAGCCGGGCCGCAGGATGTCCATCCACCGCCCGACAAAGCTCGACGCCTGTTCCAGGTCGGGCGCCGCCCCCGCGCACATGTCATGGCACCCCTGCACGCCACCGCAGCTGGAATGGCCCACCACGATGATATGCGCCACATGCAGCGCCCGGACGGCATATTCCACCGCGGCGGACGTGCCATGCGCCTCGCCGTCCGGGGAATAGGCGGGCACAAGATTGGCCACGTTGCGGTGGATGAAGAACTCGCCCGTGTCCGCGCCGAAGATCGACGTCACATGCACCCGCGAATCGCAGCACGAGATCACCATGGCCCGCGGATGCTGCCCGTCCGCCGCCAGCCTGCGGTACCAGGCGCGGTTCTCGGCATGGGTCGTCGCGCGCCAGCCGTGATAGCGGCTGACCAGATAGGCGGGCAGCGGGCGGCAGGGCAGCGCGGCCGGTGGCGGCACGCCCGGAGAGGCGTCCCGGGACGCATGGGGAGATGGGTCGCGGTCCGTCGGCATCTTTCCTCCGGTGCGGGCAGCATGTCGGCGGGATACCGCCATGCCTCGGCAAATTATAGGCTTTCCTGCAAGGATATCTTCAGGCGGCCATGCCATGCTGCGGCGCAACAACAGAAAACGCGCGACCCGTAGCCACCGATGCCCGATTCCCTGCCGCTTCCCCTCCTGCACCGGGAGCAGCCCGCGATTGACCGCGACCGGCTGCGGCGCATCTATGCCGATCTCGGTGCCCATGCCGCCGACCGGGTGATCGGCCGCGCGATGGAAGACCTCGCGATCCGCCTCGCCCGCACCGAACGCGCCCGCCGCGATGGCGACCTCCGCCGCCTGTCGCGCGAGGCGAAGGGCACCGCCGCCGTGGCCGAGGAGCTGGGGATGACCCAGGTCGCCCGCATCGCCCGCGACCTCGCCTCGGTCGCCGGGACGCCCGATGCCACCGCCATTTCCGCCGTCTCTGCCCGGCTGGAACGCATGGGCGAACTCTGCCTCGCCGCCATATGGGAGGCGGAGGGGCTCTCGCTCTGACATCCCCGCCGCTGCGGGCAGCCCTTGCGGGTGCCGGACACCGGGCTAGGGTCGGCGCACCCGAACCGGAGCGTCCGATGCCCGCCGACCCAGACCCGCAGCCCGCGCCGTCCCCCGACGCGATGACCTTCGCGCCGCCCGATCCCGCGGCGCTGCCCCTGCACCTGGTGGACAAGCCCGGCCTTGATGCCCTGCGCGCCGCCCTGCCTGACACGCAGGCCGCCTGGATGCAGGCGACCGGCTTCACCGCCGCCGCCGGGTCGGTCTGCGTGCTGCCGGGGCCCGACGGCCGCCCCGCCGCCGCCATCGCCGGCTACGGCACCGCGCAGGACCGCGCCCGCGGCCGCTTCACGCTCGCCGCCGCCCGCGACCGCCTGCCCGCGGGCACCTGGACGCTGCACCACGCGCTCGACCCCGCGACGCTGGCCACCGAATCGCTCGGCTGGCTGTTCGCGGGCTACCGCTTCGCCCGCTACCGTGCCGCGCCCCCGCCGCAGGCCCGACTGACGGCCCCCGCAGGCGTGGACGCCGCCGCCCTCGAACACCTCGCCGCCGCCGAACGCCTGACCCGCGACCTCATCAACACGCCCGCCGCCGACATGGGCCCCGCCGAGATCGAGGCCGCTGCCCGCGCGCTGGCCACCCGCTTCGGCGCGACCATCACTGTCACGACAGGCGAGGCGCTTCTCCCCGGCTTCCCGATGATCCACGCGGTCGGCCGCGCCGCCGCACCCGACCGCGCGCCGCGCCTGATCGACATCACCCGGGGCACCACCGGCCCCGCCCTCACGCTCGTCGGCAAGGGTGTCTGCTTCGACACCGGCGGGCTCGACATCAAGCCCGCCTCCAGCATGGGCCTGATGAAGAAGGACATGGGCGGGGCCGCCACCGTCCTGGGCCTTGCCCAGGCCATCCTGGCCGCCGAGTGGCCCGTCCGCCTGCGCGTCCTGATCCCCGTGGTGGAGAACGCCATCGCGGGCAACGCCTTCCGCCCGCAGGACATCCTGACCAGCCGCAAGGGCCTGACGGTCGAGATCAACAACACCGACGCCGAGGGGCGGCTGATCCTGGCCGACGCGCTGGCGCTCGCGGACGAGGGGGCGCCCGACCTGATCCTGTCCATGGCCACGCTCACCGGCGCGGCCCGCGTGGCGCTTGGCCCCGACCTGCCGCCCCTGTTCGCGACCCGGGCGCAGGACGCGCAGGCCGTCATCGCCGCGGGCACCGCCGTGGCCGATCCGGTCTGGGAACTGCCCTTCTGGGACCCGTATGAGCCCCAGATCGAACCCGGCATCGCCGACCTCGACAACGCGCCGGGCGGCGGCATGGCGGGGGCCATCACCGCGGCCCTGTTCCTGCGCCGCTTCGTCACCGGCTGCCCGCGCTACCTGCATTTCGACATCTATGGCTGGAGCCCGAAGGACGCGCCCGGCCGGACCAAGGGTGGCACCGGCCAGGGCGCCCGCGCCCTGTTCGCGGCGCTGCCCGGGATGCTCGGGTTGTGACAGACCGGCGGCTTGTCCCCGCCAACGGCCGCGTGGCCGCCGCCCGCCTGATCGGGCAGGTGGTGGCCGACCGTTTCAGCGAAGGCACCGCGCAGACCGTCGCGGTGCCCGTCGCCGACCTGCTGGCCGCCCCGGACGGCGCGCGCGACCGGCAGCTTGTGTATGGCGAGGGCATCATCACCTATGACACCCGCGACGGCTGGGCCTTTGTCGAAGCGCGGCGCGACGGCTACGTGGGCTATGTCGCGGCAAGCGCCCTGCGCGACCACGTGCAGGCCACCCACGCCGTCAGCGTGCCCGCCAGCCACCTCTACCCTGCCCCCGACATCAAGCGGACCGAGGCGCTGCGCCTGTCCTTCGGATCGCGGGTGCGGATCGTGTCGGCGGCGGGGAACTTCTTCGAGACGGAACAGGGTCTGTTCCTGCCCAAACCCCATGTCCGCCCCGCCAACCGCCCCTTCGCCGATCCGGCCACCGCGGCGCAGCTTCTGTTCGGGGTGCCGTATCTTTGGGGCGGGAATAGCGTCTGGGGCATCGACTGTTCCGGCCTCGTGCAGGCGGCGCTGCTGGCGGCGGGCTTCGCCTGTCCCGGCGACAGCGACCTGCAGGCGGCAGGCGCAGGGCAACCGCTGGACCCGTCGGCGCCCATGCAGCGCGGTGATCTGGTGTTCTGGCCCGGCCATGTGGCCATGGCGGTGGACGGCGACACGCTGATCCACGCGAACGCCCACCACATGGCCGTCGCCTACGAACCCCTCGCCGCCGCAACCGCCCGCATCGGCACACCGACCACCCGCCGCCGCCCCGGATAGCCCCATGCACCCCAATCCCGCCTTCCGCCGCACCGCGCGCGACCGCAACCTGGCCTTCGCCCGCGATCGCGGTTTCGGCATCCTCGCCGTCAACGCCCCCGACGGGCCGCTGATCTCGCACATCCCGTTCCTGCTGGACGACGCGGGGACCGAGGTCGAACTGCACCTCGTCCGGTCGAACCCCATCGCGGTCGCGGCAGCAACAGACCCTGTTCCAGCCGTTCTGGCCGTGTCGGGGCCGGATGGCTACATCTCGCCCGACTGGTACGGCGTGCCGGATCAGGTGCCGACCTGGAACTACGTCGCCGTCCACCTGCGCGGGCATCTGGAACCGGTGGACCCGGCCGACATGCACGCCACCCTCGACCGCCTGTCCGCGGCGTTCGAGGCGCGGCTGGCCCCGAAACGCCCCTGGACCAGCGCCAAGATGGCGCCGGGCACGATGGACCGGATGATGCGGCAGATCCTGCCGTTCCGGCTGCGGATCGCGTCCGTGGACGGCACCTGGAAGCTGAACCAGAACAAGCCCGACGCAGCCCGGTTGGGCGCGGCCGGGGCCGTCGCTGACCCCGCCCTTGCCGCGCTGATGCGCGACCCGCCCCCGGTTGCGGACTAGCCCGGACAGCGCCCGGCAGGGTCGCCGACCAAGCCGCCGCATGGACAGCGTCCGGACCCGGGCCTAGGGTCGCCCCCAGCGCACGAGGAGCCGGACATGCGCCTGTTTCACAGCCCCACCTCGCCCTTTGTCCGCAAGGTCATGGTCGTCCTGCACGAGACCGGCCAGCTTGGTGACGTCACGCTGGTGCCCGCCGCCGGAACCGCGGTGGCGCCCGGCACCATGCCGCTGTCGCTGAACCCGCTGGGCAAGATTCCCGCGCTGGAACGCGCGGACGGACCGGCGCTCTATGACAGCCGGGTGATCTGCCGCTACCTGTCCGACCGCGCCGGTGCGGCGCTGTATCCGCCCGGCGCGCGCCAGTGGGACACCCTGACGCTCGAGGCCACCGGCGACGGCATCATGGATGCCAGCGTCCTGATGGTCTACGAAGCGCGCGTCCGCCCCGAGGCGTTCCGCTCCTCCGACTGGGTCGAGGGGCAGTGGGCCAAGATCGACCGCGCCCTGGGCGTGCTGGAAAACCGCTGGATGAGCCACCTGCTCGGTCCCCTCGACATCGGCCAGATCGCGGTCGCCTGCGCGCTCGGCCACCTCGACTTCCGCCACGGCGCGCGCAACTGGCGCCTGGGGCGCGGCGCGCTCGACGACTGGTTCGCCGCCTTCTCGGCACGGCCCGCGATGACAGCGACCGCCCCCGTCGGCTGACCGCGCGCCATGACCATCGCCTTCGGCCAGTTCGTGTCGGTCTGGGCGCTTCTGGCGGTCAACATCCTGTCGCCGGGCCCCAACGTCATCAACACCATCGCCACCGCGATGGGATCGGGCCGCGCCGCCGGGCTGGGGTCCGCCGCGGGCGTCGGCATCGGCATCGCGATCTGGTGCCTGGGCATGAGCCTGGGTGCCGCCGCGCTGTTCGCCGCCTGGCCGCAGGCGCAGACACTGCTGGGACTTGTCGCGGTCGGACTGCTGCTGTGGTTCTCGCACCGCTACCTGGCCGGAGCAGGTGCGCTTCTGCGCGGCGGCAGGCTTGGCGTTGCCGAACCCCTGCGCATCACCGTCGGCGCCTCGTTCCG
>DBBA01000256.1:7417-7580 GCA_002291955.1 Rhodobacteraceae bacterium UBA996
TCACCGTCGGCGCCTCGTTCCGCCGCTCGCTGGCGGTAAACGCCACCAACCCCAAGGCGCTGACTTCCTGGCTCGCGATCCTCGGCATCTTCCCCACCGCCCAGGCCGGCGCATCCGACATCGCGCTGCTGACCCTTGGTGCCTGCGCCATCGCCGTGGCGAT
>DBBA01000083.1 GCA_002291955.1 Rhodobacteraceae bacterium UBA996
CGCCCGTCGAACTTGGCGGTGGAGGAAAACGCCACATGCCGGATGTCGAGGTTCAGGCCCATCCCGATGGCATCCGTCGCCACCAGGAAATCGACCTCGCCTTCCTGGTACATGGCGACCTGGGCGTTCCGTGTGCGGGGGCTCAGCGCCCCCATCACGACCGCCGCCCCACCCTTGAGCCGCCGCAGCACCTCGGCAAAGGCATAAACGTTCTCGACCGAGAACCCCACGATCGCCGACCGCGCGGGCATCCGGCTGACCTTCTTCGATCCGGTATAGGTGAGGGTCGAAAACCGCTCGCGCCGCTGGAACTGCACGCCCGGCACCAGCGCGGCAATCGCGCCCCGCATGGTGTCGGACCCCAGGAACAGCGTCTCGTGCCGCCCCCGGGCGCGCAGCAGCCGATCGGTGAACACATGCCCGCGCTCGGGGTCGGCGCACAGCTGGATCTCGTCGACCGCCAGGAAATCGGGATCGAGCCCCTCGGGCATCGCCTCGACGGTGGCCACCCAGAATTGCGTGCGCTCGGGAACGATCCGCTCCTCGCCCGTCACGAGCGCCACGACCGACGGGCCACGCAGGCCCACGATCCGGTCATAGACCTCGCGCGCCAGCAGCCGCAGCGGCAGGCCGATGACCCCGGTGCGGTGGCCCAGCATCCGCTCGATGGCGTAATGCGTCTTGCCGGTATTGGTCGGCCCCAGCACCGCGACGATGCGGCGGGTGTCTGCGAAACCCTGGGCCATGGTCCCCTGCAAAGGGCAGGGTCAGATGTCGGACCCTGCCGTCTCTCTTTCCAGTCCGGTGATGGTCGCGTCAAGGTCGGGGCGGTGCGGGTTCGCCGCCTTGACCATCCGCCAGACTTCAAGGGCAGCGGCCTCGTCACCCAACTCGCCCAGGATCACGGCAAGGCCGGACATGGCGTTGTAGTGACGCGGGTCGAGCGCCAGCGCGCGGCCGAGGTCTTCCAGCGCCTCGCCATAGCGGCCCTGCTGGAAGAACGCGGTCGCCCGCAGGTGCCACCCTTCGGCCACATCGGGCGCATGGTCGGTCAGGGCGGTCAGGTGTTCCACCGCGGCCGCCCAGTCCTCGGCCTCGATCGCGTCGCGGCCGCGGGCGAGGAGCAGGTCCATCGCCACGGAACCCGTGCGCGACCAGCGATCCATGATCCGACGCTCGATGGCTTCCCAGTCCCCGGCGGCCGGGTCGGCCAGATGGTCGTAGAGTTCTGCCAGCGTCTCGGGTGGTGCCTGCGGTCCCGTGTCCTCCTGGGCTGCGAGGGGCGCAGCACAGATCAGCACGAGCGACGTGACGGCAGGTTTGAGAAAGCGCACGATCCGGTCCATACCCTGAGTGTAATGCAGCGCCGCCCCCTGTCCATCGGGACAGTTGCCGGTGCCGGGGAATTGAGCAGGGAGAGACCGATGTCGGAAGTGATCGCAGCCGCAGTGGCCGTCTTGTCGGGCAAGGTGGCGGGATTTGATGGCAGCGCAAAGTTCGTGATCGAGGGCGAGGGCGCCATCATGCTCGACGCCGGGGGCGTCCGCGCAGGCGACGAGGCGGCCGATGTGACGCTGACCGCCGATGCCGACACGTTCCGCGCGATCCTTTGCGGAGATCTCAATCCGACCTCGGCCTTCATGCAGGGGCGACTGAAGCTGGACGGCGACATGGGCACCGCCATGCGTCTGGGATCGGCGCTGGCCTGATCCCGCACCGGCCTGCGCACATGCTGGACCCGGCCCCCTACCACGCCGACATCGCCGACGGACCCGGGGACGCGCGGTGCCTCTGGGTGCGCACGGCGGATGCGCGCCGCCTGCGACTGGGCGTGTTCGACGGTGCGGGCGCGCGCGGCACCGTGCTGGTCCTGCCCGGGCGCACGGAATACATCGAGAAATATGCCCCTCTTGCAGCCGAGTTCGGACGCCGTGGCTACGCTGCCGCCGCACTCGACTGGCGGGGGCAGGGCCTGAGCGATCGGCAACTGCCCGGCCGGCCGATGGTCGGACATGTCCGGCGGTTCACCAACTACCAGTTCGACCTGGCCGCGATGACCGAGGCCGCCGCCGCGCTGCGCTTGCCGCGGCCCTGGTACATGCTGGCCCATTCGATGGGCGGTGCCATCGGCCTGCGGGCCCTGTGCGAAGGGATGGGGGTTGCGGCCGCGGTCTTTTCGGCCCCGATGTGGGACATCCTGCTGCCGCCCCCGGCCGGGCGGTTGCGGGCAACGGTGGTGGCGGGGGCTGCGCGCCTGGTCGGGCTGGCTGACCTGCCCGTACCCGGCACATCGCGCCGAAACTACCTGGCCGACGCCGCGTTCGACGGCAACGCGCTGACGACCGACCGCTCCACCTGGGACTGGATGCGCACCCAGATCGCGGCGCACCCGGACCTCGGGCTCGGGGGGCCGAGCCTTCTGTGGTTGAGCGAGGCCTTGCTGGAGGTGGCCCGCCTGCGCGCGATGCCATCGCCCGACGTCCCCTGCCTGACGGTCATGGGCACCGACGAGACGATCGTCGACCCCGCGGCGATCCGGGGGCGGATGGGGCGCTGGCCGCGGGGCAGCCTGTCCCTGTATGAAGGCGCGCGCCACGAGATCCCGATGGAGGCACCGGTTTTCCGCGCCCGCTTCTACGACGAGGTCGAGGCGTTGTTCGCGCAATACCGCCGCTAGGCCCGTCGCCGGTTGCGGCGGCGGGCCGCGGCCCTTACGCTGGCCACGGCTGCACCGGGGGGCAACCGATGTTTGCGGGACCGTTTGCCGAGATCGCGCTGCTCGTGCTTCTGTCCGCAGCCCTTGGCTTTGCCGGGCTTCTTCTGCGCCAGCCCCTGATCGTGGCGTTCATCGCGGTCGGTGTGCTGGCCGG
>DBBA01000130.1:0-1117 GCA_002291955.1 Rhodobacteraceae bacterium UBA996
CCGACAGCTACCTGGCCGACGCCGCCACCTATGCCAGCCAGTTCTGGCCCGCGGGCGCGTCCCTGGGCGCCGCCCCCGTCCTGCAGCCCCAACCCGTTCAGCAGCCGGTCCAGGAGGCCGCCGACCCCGCGCTCGGCGCGCTTCTCCCCGACGAGACCGAGGCCGAGGCCCGCCGGTCCGAAGCTGCCCTGACGCCCGAGGAACGGCGTGACCTCCAGACCGCCCTGCAGTTCAAGGGCTTCTACACGGCCGCGATCGACGGCGCCTTTGGCCCCGGCACCCGCGCCTCGATGGCGGCCTGGCAGGCCGCGAACGGGTTCGACCCGACCGGCATCCTGACCACGGACCAGCGCGCGCTCCTGATCGAAAGCTGGCAGGCCGTCACCCGGTCACTGGGCCTCGCGCCCCTCGTCGACGCGCGGGCGGGCATCGAGATGACGGCCCCCCTCGGCCTCGTCGCCTTCGACCGCTACGAGCCGCCCTTTGCCCATTACGAACCCACCGGTGACAGTGGCGTGCGGCTGTCCCTGATCAGCCAGACCGGCGACCGCGCCACGCTCTTCGGCCTGTATGACCTGCTCCAGACCCTGGAAATCGTGCCACCCCAGGGACCGCGCGAACGGCGCGAGGCCGATTTCACCATCACGGGGGTCAGCGAAACGCTGGTGACCACCGTCTACGCGGCCGAGGCGGACGGGCAGGTGAAGGGCTACATCCTCGCCTGGCCCGCCGGGGACGAACAGCGCCGGACCATCGCGGTCGAGGCGATCCGCGCCAGCTTCGCCCCGCGCGCCGATGCGGCCCTGCCCGACAGCGTCGGGGACGGGGCGGTGCAAAGCATCGACCTGCTGGCCGGGCTGGAAATCCGCCGTCCGGTGCGGGTGCGCTCGGGCTTCTGGGTCAGCGCCGACGGGACCGTCCTGACCAGCGCCGACGCGGTCGAGGGCTGCGGGCGCGTCACCATCGACACGACCTGGGACGCGCAGGTGGCCGCGACCGATCCCAGCCTCGGCGTGGCGCTCTTGCGCCCGGTCGAACCGCTGGCCGCCCCCGCCGTGGCGCGGCTGCGACAGGGCGAGGTGCGCCTGCGGTCCGAGGTCGCGCTCGCGGGCTTCGC
>DBBA01000130.1:1522-4405 GCA_002291955.1 Rhodobacteraceae bacterium UBA996
CTGCGTGCGCCGGACGGGACGCCCGGTGTGCTGCGCCTCGCTCTGGCGGCCGACGCCAGCGAGGCGGGGGGCGCGGTGCTGGACAGCACGGGCGCGGTCGCGGGCCTGCTGCTGCCGCCGCCCGGTGGGGCCCGCCTGCTGCCGCCCGGCGTGGCGCTTGCCGCTGATGCGGCGCGGCTGGACGGCTTCCTGGCCGCGGCGGGCCTGGCGCAACCCCCCACTGCCCCGGGGCCGGACCTGGGCCCCGAGAATCTTCAGCGCATCGCCGCAGGTCTTGCCGTCAAGGTCGGCTGCTGGGACTGACCCCGGCACCCCTCACCGCACCCCCGAGGGCGGCACCGCGCGGTCGGCCGGGTCAGAACCACTGCCCGGGTTCCATGAACCCAAGCTCCATGAGCTGCCGCGACGACCCGTCGAAGCGCACCGACATCGGTCCCATGAAGCTGTGGATTCCGTCCCGGCTGGCCGGGTTCGTGGCCAGCGCCTTGGCCACGCGGAACGAGACCACCGCCCCGCTCAGGTTGCGGTGCCAGGGACAGTTGACCGTGTTGCGCTCGGGGTCGCCCGCCACGCGCCAGTCGGGCGTCAGGGACAGGCCGCGGTCGGCGCGCACCAGCGCGATCCGGTCCAGCCGCCGCCGTTCCCACGGGACATGCCCCTCCATCCGCCAGCGCAGGCCGCCGTGGATCTCGATCTGCCGGTCAAGCGGTGCCCAGCCGTTCGCGGGGTCGCGGACCGGAACGCTATAGTAGCCCCCCGCATCCATCCACGCCCGCCCGCCCGTCGCCCCGTCCGGCAGGCGGTCCGGATCGTCGGGATACAGGTCGACGGTCACGCAGGGCAGGGCCGCGCGCCGCTCCTCGGCGTGGAACGCCAGCATCTCGCCCACGGTCCGGGTCTCGCAGAACGGGTAGTACAGGTATTCGGCGTTGTAACCCGCATAGACCCAGGTGCCTGGTTCGGCGCCCGCCAGAACCCGGCTGGCCGCCGCGGACAGCCCGCCGGGCGCGGTGCGCACGTCATGGACAACCTGCACGACGCCCTCCGGCACCGCGGCGCTCTCCAGCACCCAGTCCGGTGCCAGAAGCACCACCGTCCGGAACCCGCGCGCCAGGTGGTGGTCCAGCGTCGCGGTCACCTGCGCCAGATCCTCGGCAAAGATCAGGGCAAGGGTCCCGCGGGCCAGGATGGCCCGGCCCCGCGACAGGACATCGTCGAGACTGCCGTGGATCATGCCGGCGACCGTGCCGGGACGCCCGGCCCTTGGCAAGTTGCCAGGGGCAGGCGTCCTGCGCTAGACGGGCGGCCTGTGGCCGGGCGCACGCGATGACCGAACCGAAGAAGCTCCATATCCGCACCTGGGGCTGCCAGATGAACGTCTACGACAGCGAGCGCATGGCCGAAGCCATGGGCGGGCAGGGCTATGCCCTGACCGACCGGGCCGAGGACGCCGACCTGATCCTGCTCAACACCTGCCACATCCGCGAGAAGGCCACCGAGAAGGTCTATCACGAGATCGGCCGCCTGCGCCCGCTCAAGGCCGCCAATCCCGACCTGAGGATCGGCGTGACGGGCTGCGTCGCCCAGGCCGAAGGGGCCGAGATCATGGCCCGCGCGCCTGCGGTGGACCTGATCGTGGGCCCGCAGGGCTATCACCGCCTGCCCGACCTCGTGGCCCGGGCAGGGCGCGGCGAACGGCCCGTCGAGACCGATCTTGCCACCCTCGACAAGTTCGACGGGCTGGCCGAACGGCCGAAGGCGCGCCGCGGGCCGACCGCCTTCCTGACGGTGCAGGAAGGCTGCGACAAGTTCTGCGCGTTCTGCGTCGTCCCCTACACCCGCGGGGCCGAGGTCAGCCGCCCGGTGGACCGCGTCCTGGCCGAGGCGCGCGATCTGGTCGCCCGCGGCGTGTCCGAGATCACGCTTCTGGGCCAGAACGTGAATGCCTATCACGGCGCGGGACCCGACGGGCGCGACTGGCGGCTGTCGCGC
Organism: Rhodobacteraceae bacterium UBA996; assembly: GCA_002291955.1. Taxonomy (GTDB): domain Bacteria; phylum Pseudomonadota; class Alphaproteobacteria; order Rhodobacterales; family Rhodobacteraceae; genus UBA996. The sequence continues at coordinate 3,515 of DBBA01000130.1, forward strand.
CTGATCCGCGAACTCGCGGCGGTCGAGGGGGTGGCGCGGCTGCGCTACACCACCTCCCACCCCAACGACATGACCGACGACCTGATCGCCGCGCATGCCGAGGTGCCGCAGCTGATGCCCTATCTGCACCTGCCCGTGCAGTCGGGGTCGGACCGGGTGCTGAAGGCGATGAACCGCAAGCACACGGCCGACAGCTACCTGCGGCTGATCGAGCGCCTCTATGCCGCGCGGCCCGACCTGATGCTCTCGGGCGACTTCATCGTGGGCTTCCCCGGCGAGACCGACGCCGATTTCGCCGCCACGCTGGCCATCGTCGAGGCCGCGCGGGTGGATATGGCCTTCACCTTCAAGTACTCCCCCCGCCCCGGCACGCCCGCGGCCGACCGCAAGATCCAGGTCCCCCAGGACGTGATGGACGCCCGCCTGCAGGCCCTGCAGGCGCTGGTCACGCGCCGCCAGCGCGCCCGGCAGGCCGCGATGGTCGGGTCCATGGTGGATGTGCTGTTCGAGAAACCGGGCCGCATGCCCGGCCAGATGACCGGCAAGTCCGGGCATCTGGTGCCGGTGCATGTGACGGCCGACGTGCCCGTCGGCGCGATTCGGGCCGTCCGGGTGCTCGGTTCGGACACAAACTCGCTGCGGGGCGAGATCGTCGCCTGACGCGCAACGGTCGGCGGGGTCCTGCCCGCCGTTCCGGCATTGCCATACCTTTGCCCGTTTGGTTGGCGATCCGTTACCGCATCCGCAACGGAGCGGATTGCCGGGAGGCAGGTATGGTGACGAGTGAGGCGCGCGGCCTGTTTGGCCGCGCAACGGCGCGGTTTCGTGCCGACGAGGCGGGCGCGGTCAGCGCCGATTTCGTGCTGGTGGCGGCGATGGTGGTCGTCGGCG
>DBBA01000130.1:4719-5012 GCA_002291955.1 Rhodobacteraceae bacterium UBA996
GCGATGGTGGTCGTCGGCGCGGTGATCGCCGGGGTTTCGGTGGCATCCGGGGTCGTGACGCCGTCCGAATCGATCGGCGAGACCGTGGTGAATGTCTCGCCCGCACCGGGTTACGGCCAGCGGCCGGATGCCCCCTCGCCAGCCCAGACGGCCGCCGCGGCCGCGGCCGGCACTCCGGCGGGCACGGGCGGTGGCACAGGCGCGGGCGGCGGCAGCCCGTCTGGCGGCACGTCCGGCGGCACGGCGACGGGGTCGGGCTCTGCCTCCGGGACCGGCGGGGGCGCAACCGGCGG
>DBBA01000383.1 GCA_002291955.1 Rhodobacteraceae bacterium UBA996
GGCGAGATCCTGGCCGCCCGCGCCGCCGAGAAGTTCGGCGTGCCCTTCACCCTGTCCACCATGTCGATCTGTTCGATCGAGGACGTGGCCAAGCGCACCTCGGCCCCGTTCTGGTTCCAGCTGTACGTGATGAAGGACTGGGATTTCGTCGGCCGCCTGATCGAGCGGGCGAAGGCCGCCAAGGTATCGGCGCTGGTGCTGACGCTCGACCTGCAGATCCTGGGCCAGCGGCACCGCGACCTGAAGAACGGGCTGTCGGCGCCGCCGAAGCTGACGCCCGCGGTGATCGCGGACCTCGCCACCAAATGGGGCTGGGGGCTGGAGATGCTGCAAACCCCCCGCCGCCATTTCGGCAACATCGTGGGCCATGTGAAGGGCGTCAGCGACATGAGCCGCCTGGGCGCCTGGACGAACGAGCAGTTCGATCCGCGGCTCGACTGGGAGAAGGTCGCGCGGATCAAGGAGATGTGGGGCGGGCCCTTGGTCCTGAAGGGCATCCTCGACCCCGAGGACGCGCGCCGGGCGGTCGATGTGGGCGCGAACGCCATCGTCGTGTCGAACCACGGCGGGCGGCAACTGGACGGCGCGCTGTCGTCGATCCGGGTGCTGCCATCGGTCGTGCGCGCGGTGGGCGGACAGACGGAGATCTGGCTCGATAGCGGGATCCGGTCCGGGCAGGACGTGCTGAAGGCGCTGGCGATGGGGGCGGATGCCACGATGATCGGGCGGGCCTTCGTCTATGGCCTCGGCGCGATGGGGCAGAAGGGCGTGACGACCGCGCTCGAGGTGATCCGCAAGGAACTCGACATCACCATGGCGCTGTGCGGGCGGCGCGACGTGGCGACGCTGGACCGCGACGTGCTGCTGGTGCCCGAGGATTTCGAGGGCCGCTGGGCCTGAAGCAAGGCCGGGGGCTCTGCCCCCGGGCCCCCGAGGTACTTGGACAAGGATGAAGGGGCGGGGTCAGGCGCCCCGCCGGACGAGGATCGCGGCGGCGGGGGGCACGCAGAGCAGGACCAGCGCGATGGCGCCGAAGGCGACCCGCAGGCCGAAGTGTTCCGAGATCAGGCCCATCCCGGTGGGCGCCAGGAAGAACCCGCAAAAGCCGATGACGGCGGCCTTCGAGATCGCCTCGGTCCGAAAGGACGGGGGCACAAGGCGGCCTGCCAGCGCAATCCCGATGGGGCCGATGACCGACACGCCAAGGCCGAGGATGCCGAAGCCCGCATAGGCGATGGCGGGCGTGGGGGCGGTCGCGGCGATGATCGCGCCGGTAGCGGCCACGAGTGCCGCCCAGGTGATGACGGCGGTCTCGCGGAAGCGGGTCGACACCGCCTGCCCCGAGAAGCGGCCGACCGCCATGGTCAGGCCCAGCATGGCAGGCCCCAGCGCGCCCTCGGCCGCACTTCCGCCCAGCGTGCGTTCGACGTGCAGCGCCGACCAGCTTTCCACCGCGGCTTCCGACAGGAACGCCATCAGCACCACGCTGCCCGCGATCAGCACCGTGCCCCAGGGCATCCCGCCCGCCGCCGGATCGGCCGCGGGGGCGGCCACGGTCGGCACCGTCAACAGGCGCAGCGCCAGGATCGGCAGCACGGCCAGACAGGCGAAATGCAGCACCGGCGGCACTCCCGCCTCGCGCGACAGGCCGGCCAGGACCGCGCCCACGGCATAGGCGGCCGAGAACATGCCGTGGTTGGCGTTCATCAGCGGGCGGGCATGCGAGGCCTCAAGCTCGGACACGCGGGCGTTCATCACCACGTCGGTCAGCCCCGACGCCGCGCCGACGACCACCATCGCCGCGAAGAACAGGACCGTCGACGGCGCAAGCCCCGGCAGCAGGAACGCGCAGGCCAGCAGCAGCGCCGCGGTCGGCATGGCGCGCGCCCCCAGCCGACGGTCCAGCCGCGGGGCCATCCACATGGCGCTGACCAGCCCCAGCGCGGTGCCCAGCAGCAACAGGCCGAATGTGTCGTCCGACGCGCCAAGGCCCTGCTTGACCTGCGGGATGAAGGCCGCGAACGACCCCCAGTACATCCCCAGGATCGCAAAGGCCGCAGCCGGGCTGCGCGAGACGGACAGGGCGGACAGGACGGACATGGGCGGCACCGTGTGGCGTGTCGCGGACGGGTCGCACGACAGGCGTGCCGGTGCAAGGTGGGGCGGGCGCAAGGGGGGCGGGGGAGGCCCCGGGTCTTCGCCCGGGGCGCCCGGCGCAGCCTGTCCCCGGGGAATCGCCTTTACAATCGGCCTACCCTGGCTTACGCGCGCGGCTTCAACCGGGGCATGCACCCTTGGAGGATGCCCCTCTGACACGAAGGAAAACCGACATGGCTACGCAGATCCCCGATCTGAACGCCACGGTCCGGACGGGGACAGGCAAGGGGGCCGCCCGTCAATCCCGCCGCGACGGGATGGTACCGGGCGTCGTCTATGGGGGCGGCAAGGACCCGCTCCCCATCGACATGAAGTTCAACGCACTCCTGAAGCACCTGAAGGCCGGGCGCTTCCTGTCCACGCTGTTCAACCTCAAGGTGGACGGGCACGAGGATGTCCGCGTCGTCTGCCGCGGCGTGCAGCGCGACGTGGTGCGCGACCTGCCGACGCATGTGGACTTCATGCGCCTGCGCCGCACCAGCCGGGTGAACCTGTTCGTGAACGTCGTGTTCGTGAACGAGGACAAGTCGCCGGGCCTCAAGCGCGGCGGCGTGCTGACCGTCGTCCGGCAGGAGGTCGAACTGAACGTGCAGGCCGATTCCATCCCGGAATCGGTGGTGGTGGACCTCGACGGCGTGAACATCGGCGACGTCATCCACATCAACGACACGTCACTGCCCGAAGGCGTGAAGCCGACCATCGCGCGGAACTTCGTGATCGCGAACATCTCGGCCCCGTCGGGGCTGCGGTCGTCGGACGCGGAAGAAGCCGCGGGCTGATCCGGCCCTGTCACCACAGGACGCGCGCCCCGGGGTGGCCCCCGCGGGCGCGCGTTCCGTTTCCGGGGGCATGCTCCGGTCATCAGGTCGCGGACAAAGCCCCCGACCGGACGATGCCGACGGCGCAGGGACCGGCGTGCAGGACCTCGGGCCGTGGGATCACGCGCCCCGGACTGGTCCCGGCCGATTGCCGTGAAGCGCCATGCCCCGACGCAGCCGGCACCCGACACATGCGACACCGATCCCGGGTTCCACGCGACCGATGGTTCCCCCAGGGGCGGTGCACCCCGCTGCTCCCACCCCTTGCGCCGCCGGGTGGCCTCGCTTCCGCACCGCGAAAGATCCCGTGACCGCGAGGCCTCGGGCGCGGAGTTCGTCAAGGGCGAACGGCCACCGCATGACTGACTTGCTCAGGCAAGGAACCGGTAGAAATCGTCCGGCACACTGCCAAGCCCAGCCGAAACGGCTATGGTGGCCTCCAACTCCGCGCCCTCCATAGCTCCAACGAGGGCAAACTGGCCGTCCCAGTGGCTCTGATGGTGTGACCGC
>DBBA01000272.1 GCA_002291955.1 Rhodobacteraceae bacterium UBA996
GCCGAGGCCGCCGGTGCCATCACCATGACCGGCTTCAACTACGTCCGCACCCCGGCCACCCGGTTCGCCCGCCAGCTGATCGCCGACGGCGCCATCGGTCAGGTCACCTGGTTCCGCGGCGAACATACCGAGGATTTCCTGGCCGACCCCGCCACCCCGGCGACCTGGCGCACGCGGGGCCTCGCGAACGGCACGATGGGCGACCTCGCCCCCCACCCGATCAACGCAGCCCTCGCGCTCCTTGGTCCGATCACCCAGGTCTCGGCGGTGGTCGAGACGGTGCACACCACCCGCCCCGGCACGGACGGCCCCGAACAGGTCACCAACGACGACCACGCCCAGATCATGTGCCGCTTCGCCCGCGGCGTGCAGGGCCACCTGTACGTCAGCCGCATCGCGACCGGCCGCAAGATGGGCTACGCCTACGAGGTCCACGGCACCACCGGCGCGATCCGCTTCGACCAGGAGGATCAGAACGCCCTGTGGCTGTATCAGGCCGACGGGCCCGAGGCGACGCGCGGCTTCCGCCGCATCCTGACCGGCCCCGCCCACCCCGATTACGCCGCCTTCTGCCAGGGCCCGGGGCACGGCACCGGCTACCAGGACCAGATCATCATCGAGGCGCGCGATTTCCTGCACGCCATCCACACCGGCACCCCGGTCTGGCCCACCTTCCGCGACGGGCTGGCCGTCTGGCAGGTGGTGGACGCGGCGCTCGCGTCCGCGCGCACCGGCACCTGGCACCCCGTTCCCGCCTGACAAGGACCCCGCCATGACCCTCCGCATCGGCAATGCGCCCTGTTCCTGGGGCGTCGAATTCGCAGGCGACCCGCGCAACCCGCCCTGGCGGCAGGTGCTGGCCGACTGTGCGGCCGCCGGTTACCGCGGGATCGAGCTTGGTCCCATCGGCTTCATGCCCGAGGACCCCGCCATCCTGGGCGATGCGCTGGCCGAACACGGGCTGACCCTGACCGGCGGCGTGGTGTTCCGCCCGTTCCACGACCCCGCGGCCTGGGCCGATGTGCTGGACGCAGCCCAGCGCACCTGCCGGGCGCTGGTCGCGCACGGGGCGCGGCACCTGGTGCTGATCGATTCCATCTCGCCCCGCCGCGCGCCCACCGCGGGCCGCGCGGCCGAGGCCGAACAGATGGACCCCGCCGAATGGACCGCCTTCCGCGACCGCATCGCCACCGTGGCGCGCATGGGCACCGAAGACCACGGCCTGACCGTGTCGATCCACGCCCACGCGGCGGGCTTCATCGACTTCGAGCCGGAGCTTGAACGCCTGCTGGCCGAGGTGGATCCGGACGTGCTGAAGATCTGCTTCGACACCGGCCACCACTCCTATGCGGGCTTCGATCCCGTGGCCTTCATGCGCCGCCACATCGGGCGCATCGCCTACATGCACTTCAAGGACATCGACCCGGTGGTGAAGGCCCGCGCCATCGCCAACCGCACCGGCTTCTATGACGCCTGCGGGCAGGGCATCTTCTGCAACCTCGGCACCGGCGACGTGGATTTCCCCGCCGTGCGGCAGGTGCTGCTCGATGCGGGCTTCGACGGCTGGTGCACCGTCGAACAGGACTGCGACCCGACACTGGACGTCCGCCCGGTGGACGACGCGCGCGCGAACCGGGCCTACCTCTCCTCCATCGGCTTCAATTAGGGGCGCTTGCCATGGCACGACTGAACTGGGGTCTCATCGGCGGTGGCGAAGGCAGCCAGATCGGCCCGGCGCACCGCCTGGGCGCGGGGCTGGACGGGGAGTTCGACTTTGTCGCGGGCGCGCTCGACCACCGCCCCGATGCGGGCCGCGCCTACGGGCAGCGGCTGGGCCTGGCCCCCGACCGCGCCTATGGCGACTGGCGCGAGATGCTGGCGGGCGAAAGCGCGCGGCCCGACCGGATCGACCTGGTCACCGTCGCCACCCCGAACGCCACGCATTTCGAGATCACGAAGGCCTTCCTGTCCGCCGGGTTCCACGTCCTGTGCGAAAAGCCCATGACCATGACGGTCGCCGAGGGCGAGGAGATCGTGCGCCTGTCGCGCGAGACGGGCCGCATCTGCGCGGTGAACTACGGCTACACCGGCTATTCGCTGGTCCGCCACATGCGCGCGATGGTGGCGCGCGGCGACCTTGGCCGCATCCGCCTTGTGGTCGCCGAGTTCGCCCACGGTCACCACGCGGATGCCGCCGACGCCGACAACCCCCGCGTCCGCTGGCGCTACGACCCCGCGCAGGCGGGCGTGTCCGCCCAGTTTGCCGACTGCGGCATCCACGCGCTGCACATGGCCAGCTTCGTGACGGGCCAGGAGGTCGAGACGCTCTGCGCCGATACCGTGTCCTGCATCCCCTCGCGCGTGCTGGAAGACGACGCGCAGGTGAACTTCCGCATGTCGGGGGGCACGGTCGGGCGGCTCTGGACCTCGTCCGTGGCGCTCGGGCGCCAGCACGGGCTGACGCTGCAGGTGTTCGGCGAGAAGGGCGGGCTTCGCTGGGCGCAGGAGCAGCCGAACCAGCTCTACTGGATGCCGCTGGGCGGCCGCCTGACCGTGATCGAACGGGGCGAGGCCGGGCTGTCGCCCGAGGCCGACCGCACCAGCCGCGTGACCATCGGCCACGCCGAGGGCATGCCGCTGGCCTTCGCCAACATCTACACGGACCTGGCCGAGGCGATCCGGGCGGGCAAGGAGGGCCGCGCGCCCGACCCG
>DBBA01000259.1:0-13916 GCA_002291955.1 Rhodobacteraceae bacterium UBA996
GGCGCCGGTCTGTACAACAAGATGATCGGGCTGGATTATCGCGGAAACTGGAACCCGGAAACCGAGACCGGGGGGTACGGAAACTTCCTGTCCGGTCTGGGCGGGAATTTCCTGATCCACAGGTGCCGCCTCCAGAACATCGATGCCATCGTGATCGGATATGTCGACAACCCCCGCACGGTCGTGATCTCGGCCAGCTACATCGACGGCTGGCGCGAATACGGACTTCTTGTCGGGGGCCAGCAGTTCGCCGACGAACGACTGGCGTCCATCGGCAGTGCAATCCACCAGAAGACGAATGGCCTGGTCGGTCATCCGAACGCCTTCAACGAAGGCAAGGTCGGTACATCGAACGGCCCCGTGCGCATGGGCAAGGCGATCTGCACCTTCTGGTCGTGCTCGTCGATCTTTTCCAACAACGGCTGGTCGGCGAATACCAACATCGGAAGCATTCCCCGCACCCAGACGCACATCAACGCCGTGCAGGGATGCCTGCGGCTGGGTCAGGACGGGGATATCGCGATACCGATCCTCAACAACATCGACCGTGTGGTGCTTGAGGGCGGAAGCGGAATCCTGGGAATGACCGGGTTCGCCGAGACCACGAACTTCATCGTGGACAAGTGCATCATCATCGGAAATTCCTATGCCGCATTCGGGCGGCCGATCCACGTGACCGGCGGATGCACCTTGCGGAACATCTTCATCTACTGGCCGAATACCCCCGCAGGACAAACGCTTCCCGCCGGGGTCATCAACAACTCGGCCAGCACGTCCAACGGAGCCAACGCGCGCCGGGTCGCGATCTACGGGCTGACGTTCTACAGCCCGATCACTGGCGCGAACAAGGCGAACGCAGGCGGCGGGACCAGCTTCGACCTGTGGGAGCCAAACGGGCAGACCCCTTTCTCCAACCTGATCGCAGAGAACAACGTCATCCACCTCCCCGCGCAGGGGGTGCCCGCGGTCGCGTCCGCGCCAGTCCAGATCGTTGCAATTCCGGGGCTGACGACGCTGTTCCGCGGCCCGCGCTGGAACTTCCCGACGGTCAACGCAACCCTGGGCGCGAACGTGCTCAATGGTGGAACGGTCACCTTCGCGTATCCGAACGACACCGCCCTGCATCCGAATGGCCGGGCAACGAACCAAGCCTATTTCCTGACGCCGCCAGGGCTCAACCAGCACATGCTCGGGATCACCGGTGCCGGCATTCCGTATCGGTCAGCCCGCGGCCAGTTCAGTGTCGTGTTCGGACCGTCGAACATCACCGTCACCAACACGAGCGGCGAGACCTGGCCCGCCGGACGAATCCTTCAGCTTCTGCTCGACCGGAGGAACGATTTGGTCCCGCCGTTGGCGCAGTACGCCAGCCCGGCGACCGTCGAGATCCCGGTTCCCATTGCAGGCTCTTCTGCACTTGGCGGTGCAATCACGGGGCTGGTGCCGATTGACGACCTTTATGCGCGCCGCAGGCTTGTGCCCCGGTCCCGCGGGGGGATCGAGGTGAACGTCTAGCAAGAGCCGCCATCGGCGCGGGATCGGCCTTCGGTCTCGGCTGTCCGTCTGGCGGCCAGTCCGTCTGACGGCCTGTCGGCCACAGGCGTGTTCGGGGATCCGGGCAGCCACCAAACCCGAAGCCGCGGCTTTACTCGCCAACGGCTTTGTTGCAGGTTCCGCGCCGTCGGCGCGGGGTCTGCCGGTGTATCGCTCGTGTCGTGCGGATGTCCGATCCGGCCTCGCTTCGCATCGCCTACCTGACGGGGGAATACCCCAAGGCGTCGCACACCTTCATCCTGCGCGAGATCGTGGCGCTGCGCGCCCTGGGTGCTTCCGTCCTGCCCTGTTCGATCCGGCGCACCGCGGACCGCTACCTGATCGGCCCCGAGGAGCGCGAAGAAGCGACGCGCACGTTCCACGTGCTCGAACGCGCGAAGCGACCGCCGGCACTGCTGCGCGCCCACGGGCGGGCGCTTCTGGGTAACCCGGGGCGGTATCTGTCGGCCCTGCGGCTGGCGATCCGCACTGGGCGGCCCGGTCTGAAGGGCCTGCTGCGGCAGGCGGTCTATTTCCTGGAAGCCGGGGTTCTGGCCGATCACCTGCGCGCGCAGGGGGTGACGCACCTGCACAACCACTTTGCCGATTCCAGCGCGAACGTGGCGATGCTGACCTCGGCCCTGTCGGGGATCCCGTTCAGCTATACCCTGCACGGACCCGCCGAACTGTTCGAGCCGGAAAGCTGGCACCTGCGGACCAAGGTCGCGCGGGCGGCCTTCACCGTCTGCATCAGCCACTTTGCGCGCAGCCAGGCGATGCTGTTTTCCGACCCGGCCGACTGGCCGCACCTGCGCATCGTCCATTGCGGGGTCGAGCCCGAGCGCTACGCTGCCCCGCCGGCCGACGCGGCCGACCGCCTGCGGCTGCTGTTCGTCGGGCGCCTGACGGCGATCAAGGGCCTGCGGGTGCTGATCGACGCGCTGGAACGCGCGCGGGCGGTCAACCCGGCCATCGACCTGACGCTGATCGGCGACGGCGAGGATCGCGCCTGGGTCGAAGCGCAGGCCGCGCGGCTGGGGGGTGTCACCTGCCTTGGCTTCCGATCGCAGTCCGAGGTGGCGGCGGCCCTGGCCGGGCACGATGCGTTCGTCCTGCCGTCCTTTGCCGAAGGCGTGCCCGTCGTGCTGATGGAAGCGATGGCCTCGGCCCGCCCGGTGATCGCAACGCGGGTGGGCGGGGTGGCGGAATTGGTCGCGGACGGGCGGTCGGGTCTGCTGGTCGCGCCGGGTGACGCGCAAGCCCTGGCGGATGCGATCCTGCGCCTGGCTGCCGACCCCGCGCTGCGCGCCGCGATGGGCACCGAAGGCCGTGCCACCGTGCGCGCCGAGTTCGACGTCACGACCGAGGCGCGCCGCATTCTGGCCCTGTTCCTGCGGCAAGGCGGGTCCGACCCAAGACCTGACCCGTGGAAGGCCCCCTGATGTGCGGGATCACCGGATATCTCGCCCCGCCGGGCGACCGTGCCGACACCATGACCGCCCGCGTGCGCGGCATGGCCGATGCCATCGCCTATCGCGGGCCGGATTCGCGGGGCGACTGGGTGGATGCCAACGCGGGCATCGCGCTGGGCCACCTGCGGCTGGCCATCGTGGACCTGACGCCCGCGGGGCACCAGCCGATGCCCTCGGCCTCGGGCCGCTATGTGCTGGACTTCAACGGCGAGATCTACAACCACGCGGCCTTGCGCGCGGAACTGGATGCGGCGGGCAAGGCGCCGAACTGGCGCGGCCATTCCGATACGGAAACCCTGCTGGCGGGCTTTGATGCCTGGGGCGTGGAACCCACGCTGGCCCGCGCGGTCGGCATGTTCGCCATCGCGCTGTGGGACCGGCAGGACCGCAGCCTGACGCTGATCCGAGACCGGCTGGGCGAGAAGCCGATCTACTACGGCTGGCAGGGCACCGGTCCCGCCCGCACCTTCCTGTTCGGGTCGGAACTCAAGGCGCTGGCCGCCCACCCCGCGTTCGAGGGCCGCATCCGCCGCGATGTCCTGCCCGAGTTCCTGCGCCACGGCCATGTGGGCGAGGACCGGTCGATCCATGACGGCATCGCGAAGGTCCGCCCGGGCGAGATGGTGACGGTCTCGCTGACCGCGCCCGAACCTGCGCCCCGCCCCTACTGGTCGGGGGCCACGGTCGCCGCCACCCGCGGCGGGCCGGGCGCCCCTCGCTTCGCGACCCCCGAGGCGGCGGTGGACGCGCTGGAAACCCTGCTTCTTGATGCCGTCGGGCAGCAACTGATGGCTGACGTGCCGCTGGGGGCGTTCCTGTCGGGCGGGATCGACAGTTCGACCATCGTCGCGCTGATGCAGCGCCTGTCCGACCGGCCCGCGCTGACCTTCTCCATCGGCTTCCACGAGGCGCGCTACAACGAGGCCGAGCATGCCAAGGCCGTGGCAAAGCACCTCGGCACCGACCATACCGAGCTCTATGTGGGCGAGGCCGAACTGCTGGCCGTCGTGCCGCGTCTGGCGACGATGTACGACGAACCCTTTGCCGACAGCTCGCAGATCCCGACGTTCATGGTCGCGCAGCTGGCGCGCCAGCACGTCACGGTCGCCCTGTCGGGCGATGGCGGGGACGAATTGTTCGCGGGCTACGACCGTTACGCGCAGGGCGCGGCGCTGATGGCCCGGGCCGGGCGCCTGCCGCTGCCCCTGCGGCGCGCGGGGGCGGCGGCGGTGCGGGCGCTGCCGATGGCGCTGACCGATGCCGTGATGGAGCGGTTCCGCCCCACGCCCCAGGGCAAGGAACCGAACGGCCAGCGGCTGCGGCGCCTTGCCGACTACCTGCAATCGGCCAATACCGACGAGTTGCACCGCAAGCTCGTGTCGCGCTGGCGCTTTCCGGAAGACGCCGTGCCCGGCGCGCGGCCCGTGCCGACCATGCTGGATGCGCTGGCGCCGGCGCGTGGCGATCTGTCCGATATCGAGCGGATGATGCAGCTCGACATGCTGACCTACATGCCCGACGACATCCTGGCCAAGGTGGACCGTGCCACCATGGCGGTGTCGCTGGAAAGCCGCGCGCCGTTCCTCGATCACCGGGTGGTGGAATTCGCCTGGGCGCTGCCGCTGGACTACAAGCGGCGTGAGGGCAAGTCGAAATGGGCGCTGCGGCAGGTCCTGTACCGTCATGTGCCCCGCGAACTTGTCGAACGGCCCAAGATGGGGTTCGAGGTGCCGATCGGCCCGTGGCTGCGCGGCCCCCTGCGCGACTGGGCGGCGGCGCTGCTCGACCCCGCCCGGCTGCGGCGCGAAGGCTGGTTCGAACCGGCCGTGATCGCCCGCACCTGGGACGAACATCTGTCGGGGCGCTGCAACTGGGGAATGCAGCTGTGGAACGTGCTGATGTTCCAGGCCTGGCTGGAGGCCCGGCAATGAGGATCGGAATGCTGATCCCGGAGTTCCCGGGCCAGACCCACTCCTTCTTCTGGCGCGAGATCGTGGAGTTGCGCCGTCGCCACGGGATCGAGACCCGTATCCTGTCCACGCGGCTGCCGGCACGTCCTGTCGCCCATGACTGGGTGGTCGAGGCAAAGGCCGACTATCTCTATCCTCTGTCGCTGGCGGCGGCCTTGTCCGCCGTTCCGGCTGCGGTCGCGGGTCTGCCGCGCCTTCTCGCCGATGCCGAAAGCCGGCGGCTCCTCATGCGGCCGCGGAACTGGGCGATGCTCCTGTTCGCGGCGCGGTTGAAGGCCTTGTGCCGCGAGGCTCGGATCGACCACCTGCACGTCCACTCCTGTGCGAATGCGGCGCTGCTGGCGGCGCTGTCCTGGAGGATCGGAGGACCGCGCTACAGCCTGACCCTGCATGGTGCCATCGGTGACTATGGCGGCGATCAGGGCTACAAGTGGCGAAACGCAGCCTTCGTGTTCACCGTCAGTGAAAAGCTGCGGGATGATGTGGCCCGGATGCTGCCGGATGTCGGCCCGCGCATCAGGATCGCGCCGATGGGGGTCGATACGGACCGCTTCCGTCCGGGCGCCGGGCGTCCGGCGGCACGCCCCCGGTTTCGCTGGTTCATGTGCGCGCGTCTCAATCCGGGGAAAGGATACGATGCCCTGCTGCAGGCGGCCGCACAACTGTTGCCGGGTCATGATTTCGAGATCCGGGTCGCGGGCGAGGATGAGGAGGGTGGAGCAGGCTACCGCAAGGTCCTTGAAGCCAGCATCGCGCGCATCGGGCTCGGGTCGCGGGTCACCCTTCTCGGGGCCTTGCCGCAGGAGGGTGTCCTTGCCGAACTCCAGCAGGCGGATGGGTTCGTGCTGCCAAGCCTCCATGAGGCACTTGGCGTTGCCTACATGGAGGCGATGGCCTGCGAACTTCCGGTCGTCGGCTCGCGGACCGGTGGGGTCCCGGAACTGATCGAGGACGGGGCAGACGGTCTGCTGGTGCCGCCCGGGGACGCCGCCGCGCTGGCCGACGCCATGCGCGCGGTCATGTCGGATGGTGACCTGCGGGCACGCATGGGCACGGCAGCCCGCCAGAAGGTCGTCGCGCGGTTCGGGGCAAGCCGCAGCGCCGATGCACTCGCAGACAGCCTGAACGGACGCGCCTGATCGCCGGGCCTGTTGGCCACGAAGCCAGTCCGGGTCAGGTCGGACGAAAGAGCGAGGCGCGCGCCGCCTCGAATTCCGCCGTCGCGCGCCGCTTGCCCACGATCAGCGACCGTCGCTGATAGGCGCGGATAAAGGCGCGCAGCTCGGGGTCATCCAGTTGCCGGTCGCCCCGCCACCAGGCCGCGACATAGCCCTGCAGCATGGCCAGCCCCCCCAGCACATAGGGCGGCTCGGCCATGCGGAAGGCGCAGGTCGCGGCATAGAACAGCGGGTCGGACCCCATGAACCATTGCCCGAACCCGTGCCGCCGCTTGCCCGTCCAGATCGAGGTCTGCGACGACCCCATCGGGCGCAGGTGTTCGAACCGCAGGTCGGGATCATCCCAGCTGACCGCGATCCAGCCCATGGCCCGTGCCTTGTGGCAGTCGATCGCGTCCCACATCACCTCGCGCACGAAGCCGCCGATCGCATCGAAGCAGGTCCGGCGGTAGAGCTTGGTCATGCCGACCGACATCTCGTCGCCACGCCGTTCCGACACCAGCGCGCCGCCGCGCCGTACATAGGGCTTGCCCGAACAGGTGCCGATCCGGGGGTTCGCCTCCATCCGGTCCACCAGCACCTCGAAGTACCGGGGCGGCAGGTCCAGATCCAGGTCGAGCTTGCAGATGTAGGGGTAGGGCGCGCTGTCCACCGCGTCCATCCCGAAGTAGAACGCCTCGATCACGCCCGGACCCACGGCGCGATGCCCGCGGTCGGGTTTCCGTACCACCCGGATCCAGTCGTGCCGCGCGGCATAGTCGGCCAGAATTGCCGGCGTCTCGTCGGTGGACCCGTCATCCACGATCACCCACAGCGCCGGGCGCAGGGTCTGGGCAACCATGCTGTCGAGGGTGGCCCGCATGTAATCCGCTTCGTTCCGGCACGGCGAGACGACCAGGATGGCGCGGGCAAGGGAGGTGTCGGGCATCGGGGTGGCTCGGACGGTCTTGGGGCAATGGATCGTGGTCGCGGTGGCATCGGCGACCTTCCCGCGGACCCTGATCCGCGTGATGGATCGCCTGACAGATCGGCGCGGCCCGTGCAAGCCGGGTCTGCGGCTTCGGTTGAAGGACCGCAGGGAATGCCCCCGGACGGCCCGGATTACGGACCGTTCCGGCGACAGCGCGGCCCGACACGCGCCGGCAATCGCAGTTCCGGCGTGGCGGCCCGCACTTAACGTCCTGTCAACCAAGTCCGGCGTAGACGTTGCGGCATGGTTAACCCGAGAGGTCCGCGCCCATGTCCGCCCTGCAGGAAGTCCGTACTTTCGGCGACGCCATCCTGGGCTCGGCGCGGCGCCCCGCACGGGTCGGGCTTCTGACCCCCCACAATCCGCATGACCGGACCTCCTTCAGCGGTACGGCGCATCACGTCATGCGCGCCCTTGCCAGTCGCCCGGACATCGCCCTGACCGTGCTGGGCGGGCACCGCCCCATGCGACCGGGCGACCGGCTTCTGCGCCGGTTCCTGTCCCCCAGACCAAGGCCGCTCGGCCCGGTCGACACGGCAGGCCTCGACCTCGTGGTGGGGCTGACGGCCACGCATCTTCTCGACGGCATGGCAGCAGGATCGCGGGTGCCCTACATCCATGTGACCGACGCGGTCCCGTCGTTCCTGCGCGACATCTACGGCTGGGACATACCGTCGGACGCGGATGAGCGTGAGGGCAGGGTGATCGCCCGATCCGTGCTTACCGTGTACTCCTCGCGCTACATGGCACGCCGGGCCGCCCGGGATTTCCCGGCCTCTGCCACCGGCCGGACCGCGGTGGTGCCCTTCGGCGTCAACTTCGACGATCTTCCGGAGGCGGTTCCCGCCAAGACGGACCTCGGGACAGTCCGGCTTCTGTGGGTCGGGACCGCCTGGGAACGCAAGGGCGGCCCGCTGGCGGTGGCGGCACTTGATGCACTGCGCGCCACCGGGGTGTCGGCGCAACTTGTGCTTGCAGGTGACGTGCCCGGCGGCGCGCTGCGCGCGCATCCGGGGGTGACCGTCGCGGGCTTTCTCGACAAGAACCGGCCCCGTGACCGCGAGCGTCTGTCCCGCCTGTTCGCGGAAGCGCACCTGTTCATCCTGCCGACCCGCGCCGATTGCACGCCCATGGTGGTGGCCGAGGCCAACGCGCACGGTACGCCCTGCCTTGTCACCGACGTCGGCGGTGTGACCTCGCTTGTGGACGAGGGGCGCAATGGGGCAACCCTTGACCCCGCCGCGGGTCCGCGGGAATGGGCGCGCGCGATCCGCGCCCTGACCCGAGACCCCGACAAGCACGTCGGCCTGTGCCGCGCGAGCCTTGAACACGCGCGGAACCGGCTGTCCTGGGAGTCGTGGGCGCGCGATCTGTCGACGCTGATCCACGGATGCTCGGCCAGCGCCGCCGCCTGAGGCACGCCGCCGGATCGTGTCCCCAACCTGCCGTCGCCGACCGGCAGCGGACACCGGCGGCTTTCGTCACATTCAGGACAACTTTCCACTGTTGAAGTCACGCGCCCGGCGCACGATACGGAGCGCGGGAAACGTGGGGGCCCACGCGGTGACACCATCCATCCAGTTCTGCTGCGCGAGCAACTCCGACGAGGTGCTGAACGCAAACCTTCTTCGCTCGCCCGCGGTTCAGGTGCCGGGAGCCCTGCATGTGGAACGCGGTGCACCGAGCGCGGCGATCGCTGCGAACCGCGGCCTTGACGCGACAAGTGCGGACGTTATCGTGTTCCTGCATCAGGACGTGTACCTGCCGCCAGGCTGGGACCTCATCCTGCGCGCGCGGATTGCCGAGGTGGCGGCGGCCGATCCGGACTGGGCGCTTCTGGGCGCAAGCGGCGTCGCGGTCGGCGGACGCGTTTCGGGCCCGGTCTGGACCTCGTCGCTCGGCTCCGTCGTGGGTTTCGTGCCGCTGCACCCTGTCCCGGCACAAAGCTTCGACGAGATGCTGATCGTCCTGCGCCGGGCATCGGGTCTGCGCTTCGACCCTGGCCAGCCCGGCTGGCACATCTATGGTGCCGACATCGTCACCCAGGCCCGCGCGGCGGGCAAGGGGGCGTATCTGGTAAGCCTACCCTGCATCCACAATGACAAGTTCCACGGCGTCCTGGGGGCGGACTTCGACGAATGCTACGCCTGGTTCCGGCAGAAATGGGCCAGCATGCTGCCGGTGCACACGAACGTGGCCCGGATCCGGCGATCACCGATCCACCGGTGGCGCGAACGGCGGCGCTACAATCAGTCGATCGACCTCCGTCGGCCATGGGCGGTCGATCCCAACCGTTCGCCGCTCGACTACGCCCGGCTCTGCGGCTGGAGCGACCTGACCCCGGCCGCCGCCGCCGAGACGACGTGAACCGCCGCGCTGATCCTTCCTGTTCGGCGTGTCCGGCCGGGCAGGACCCGCACGGATAGGTCCGGTGTCGCCGAAACGCTCCCTTGCACAGCGGCTCCGCGATGCTGCGACGTGGCGGTTCCAGGCATCCGTGGCGTGGCTGTGCGACCATGCCGGAAACCTGCATCACAGGCTGATCGGGTACCGGCGCCTCCATGTGACGCCGGGAACGGCGCCATCCGGCGACCGCGTGGCGATCTATCTCCTGTTCCCCACGGACGGCCTGCGCGACAGCCACCTGATGGCCATCGACGCGCTGCGCCGAAGCGGCTGCGCGGTTCTGGCGGTCTCGAACCTGCCGCTCGCGGACGGCGATCTGGCGCGCCTTGCCGGCCTTTGTCGGGCGGTGATGGTGCGGCCGAACGTGGGCTACGACTTCGGCGCCTATCTTGATGCCATCCGATGGCTCGACGACGACCTTCCGCACCTCCGGCAGCTCGTGCTGATGAACGACTCCGTCTGGTATCCCGTGCCGGGAACCCCCGATTGGGTTGCCGCCGCGCAGGCTCTGGGGGCCGACGTGGTCGGGTCAGTGTGGAACTACGGCGTCGCTCAACCCGACCTGGCCGACTGGCGATCGTATCGCTGGCAGCTCGATCCCCGTCGGCCCGGTTTCCATTACTGCTCGTTCGCGCTGTCTCTCGGCCCGAATGCCCTGCGCTCTGCCGCCTTCCGGCGGTTCTGGCGCAGGCTCGTCCTGACGGACGACAAGATCAGGACCGTCCGGCGCGGCGAGGTCGGCCTGAGCCGCGCCCTGCTGGGGGCCGGTCTGTCCCATGCCTGTACCCTTGACCTGACGGACTTCGAACGCGAACTCGGCGCCATGTCCGGGTCGGCGCTACGGCAGTTCGTTGCGGACCTTGTCGTGCCACAGGACCCGCGTCTCGAGGCGCTCCGCGCGCAGGTTCTGGCCGACACGGCAGCACGTCCCGAGATGCCGGGCGGGTCGTCCGGCGACGGTCACGACTCCCTGCGCCGGTTCGCGCTGGCTGCCGTGGCGGCGGTTGGCCCGGCCTATGCGATGCCCGGGCACCTGATCTCCGCGCATGGCTATCCCTTCCTGAAGAAGTCGCCGCTGCGCCTTGCACCCTCGGGCGCTGCCACGACACTGGCGCTTGCCTCTCGGCTGACCGGACCGGGCGCGGAAACGATTGCGGCCGAGGCGCGCGCACTTGCAACCCCGCGCAGGGGCGCCGAAGCTGGCGCCGGTCACGCGAGGGGAGACAGGTGATGCGACAGACGCGGCGACAGGTGGTCCTTGCCGCATGCGCCCTTGCTGTGCCCGCGTGGTGCGGGGTGAACCTGCGCCGGGCGGCCGCTGCGACATCCGGGCCCGGCGTTGCGTGCCTTACCCCGGAAGGTCTGCTGTCCGACCTGCGCGCCCTGTGCGGGCAACTGGATCACGCAACCTCTGTGGCCTTTCACGACCTTCGGATGCGCACCGGGGATGACGGCACGGTGACCGTGGACCTCGGGCTGCACCTCGTCTGGTCGCCGGGCGAGCGCCGGGTCCCCTACAGCGGGACCGCACCGGATGCGCAGCGCGCCCTGGCGGTCCTGCGCGACCGGATCACGGCCGACCTGATCGACCTGCACCGGCCGACCCTGCGCATGCCGGCGCGCTCAGGCCAGCAGGTGCACCTCGCCCGGACCTGACGCAACGGCCACGGCCGCGTTGGGCAAAAGGTCATCGACCAGTGTCAGGTCGGCTGCCGGGGCTTGCGGCAGGGCATAGTGCGCGTGCCCCGTCGTGCCGAACGACACCGCGATGTCGAGCAGTGGCAGCGTCAGCCCTTCGCCCGTCAGTTTCATCCGCGCCTCCTTTGCAGTCCAGAAGCGCAGGAAGGTCGCCCTTGGATCCGGGGCATCGGCAACCGCCGTCGCCTCGGCGGGCCGGCAAGCGACCGCAACAAGGTCCGCGAATTCTGTCGCCCTCTGCGGCAGGCGCGCGGCCTCCTCGATGTCCACACCAACCGCCCGCGTCTCGGACAGGACGATGGCTGCGAGGTCGCGCGCGCGCGAACAGCTGAAGAAGGGCCCCGGACCCGCAACATATGGTTTCCCCCGTGCCGTCGCAGCAAGACGGATGTCGTGCGGCCTGATTCCCTGCTGCGCGGCAAGAACGGCCCGCAGGAAGGTCCGGCACCGCGCCACGCGGGAACGGTCGTCGGGGTTGCGCAGGTCCGAGACGCGCCGCTTCTCCTCTGCCGAGAGCGACCGGGCGATCATGTCCCCGGTGATCGGCGACGCATGCCCGATCCGGCAGATGAACAGCGCCGCATGTCCGAGACGTGCAAAGGGAACGGACCAGTCCTGAGCCATTGCAGCGGGACGCTAGCGGAACGGTCAAGCCGGGGCCAGAGGATCCCTCCGCCCCGCCAGGGCATCGCGCCGCCTTGCGCGAGGAGTCCTCGTCAGGCGGCGGCGCGGGCTGGTTCGCGCCGGGGCTCCTCGCACAGACCCGTCTCGGCGACGTCGAGTGCCGGGCGCTCGGGCCCCGGCGCGGGATGCCGCGGCGACCCGACTGTTGCTGCGCCTGATCCCGCCCCCGACCGCGATGCCGCATCTACCGGGCGGTCTGCCAGCAACTGCCGAAGCGCCGCATCGACCCGGGTCGCGACCTGTTCCGGCGCGAACACGTCACGAAGCCTTGCGTGCCCGCGGTCCGCCATCTCCTGTCGGAGACCGGGGGACGCAAGCAGGCGGCAGACCGCGTCGGCGCAGGTCTCGGCGTCGTTGGACAGCACGGCACTTCCGGGGTCGAGCACGAGCGAGTGATCGACCGCGTCACCGGCGACCACGGGAACGCCCCGGTCCAGATAGGCAAGGATCTTGCCAAAGGACTTGCCGCGGCTGAACGGATTGTCGAGGCACACCGGTGACAGGCCGACGGCCACATCCTCCAGCGAGTCGAGGAATCGCCCGTAGCCAAGGCGTTCGCGCCATTCGACCGCAATCCCGGCGGACTCGAACGGCGCAAGAAGCGTGGTCGGCTCGCCCGGCCGCCGGTCATAGAGCCGCAGCCGCACATCGGGGTGGCGGCGGCGGACGCGGCGCATGACCTCCAGGACAAAGTCGCGCTCGCGGGTGTAGGTCGCTGGCGCGGTCTGTGCCCAGGCCACAACAGGTCCGCGCGCGGCATGCTCCCGGTACGGGGTCGCCGAAACCGGCGTTCCGGTCCAGACGACCTTGGCGCGCGCGCCGTGCGCGCGGCACCAGTCCGCGACATAGCGGCTGCCCGCCAGGACAAGATCAACCGCGGCCATCGCGTCCCGGACAGGCCCTGCAAGATGATCGAGATGAAAGTCGGCGTCGTCCATGTCATAGGCGATCCGCAGGCCCGGGTAGAGCGCCGGCCGGTTCAGCGGATGCCGTGCGCCCTGCATGACCACAAGGTCGGGTCCGAGCGCGTTCAGGATGCGATGGCGGTCCTTCAGTCCCAGCCGCCACGGAACGACGACGGTCTGCCAGCCCAGACGCCGCAGCGCCGAAGCCACCATGTAGATCCGCAGCAGCGACGACATCTCGCGCCCGCGCGACGGCAGGAAGACCGCGCACGGCGCCGCCCCGCGAGCCCCCGCCCCGGCAAGGACCGAAAGCACCGTCACACGATGCAGGGCTGCGCGCAGCCCCGCACGCAGGGTCGGCCACAGCGTGCCGTGAAGACGGCGGTCACCGTCAGGGCGGCTCTTGGCAGACGCGGCGGCTTCGACCATGTCGGACATCCTTCATCCTGGATCGCGCGCCACCACCATGACTGGGGAAGTGTTTCCAAAGCCTTAACCACGTCTGGCGCCGCGCCCGGCCGGTGGGGCCCGAATCGGTCCGGCCGATCTCCGCGCGACCGACTGGTCCTGCGGACTGGCTTGCGCGGAAACGGTCGGCCCATCGGCGGGCATCCCCCGCCGGACGCGCAGGAATCTGCCGACACTGTCCTGGGAAAGTTGCCAATCCAGGATTTCCGGCCCTACTCAGGGCGCGGTCACGAAAAATGTCTGGATTGTGTCGTCTGCGAGCCCGGAAGTTTACCAACTTTCGACACAAACCGGCGATCTAGTGACGATGTGATGTTCTTGGTTACCTGTTTCCGTCTGCTGCACACGTAACCAGGATCCTTTGCAAGGATGTTGATCGGCAAGTCATCTTGCCGAACCCAATCCTGCGCGCCGGATTCCTTGATGCCGGAGAACCCGCATGAACCCGCTCGCGCTTTTGCTCGCCATGTTTGCCGTGCTCGGCGGAGCCATGGGCGGAGGCGGCGGTTCCGATGAAGCATCGGCCAGGGACGATGATGGTGCCCTCGATCCTCTGCCGGACGCGTCTGTGGGTGCTGGTGGCAGCGTGGCGCCGGGCAAGCCGATCACCCCCGCGCCAGTCATTCCCGCGC
>DBBA01000259.1:14270-14450 GCA_002291955.1 Rhodobacteraceae bacterium UBA996
CCGCGCCAGTCATTCCCGCGCCCGTCATTCCAGTGCCCGTGAACCCGGCACCCGTGAACCCCGCGCCGGTCACGCCTGCTCCGGTGACCCCTGTGAAGCCTGCGCCGGTCACGCCCACCCCGACAGATCCCACGCCGGTGAACCCGACGCCGGTGAATCCGACGCCCGTGAACCCGACGC
>DBBA01000259.1:14811-27126 GCA_002291955.1 Rhodobacteraceae bacterium UBA996
CCGTGAACCCGACGCCCGTGAATCCGACGCCGGTCGATCCGCCCCCGCCCCCGCCTCCGCCGCCGCCGCCTCCGCCTCCGCCGCCCGGCGACGTGACTCCGACACCTCCCGTTCAGTCAGGTGGCAGCGATGATGGGGCCACGGTTGCCGCCGTGTCCAACCCGACCTCGGTCGTGGGTGGCCGCGTGACGACGATCGAACCGGTCGGCGGCGACAGCGTGACCGCAATCCGCATCCTGCAGCACCCGGCCCACGGGCACCTTTCGGTGAACCCGGACAACACGCTTGCCCTCGTGATGACGGAGTCCTCGCACACCGGGGCGCTGAGCTTCCGCTACGAGACGACGCTGGCCAACGGCGCGACCGCCTCTCACACGGCGAACCTCAATGTCGTGGCGGGTCCCCAGCAAGCCGGCTGGGCCACCGGCGAAACCTTCTACATGCTCGAAACCGACGACAACGGCGACCTGATCGTCGAGCATGGTGACAACCACCGCAAGGTCTACGTCTCCGGGTCCGACGACGCCCTGACACGCGACGATATCGCCAGGATTGCGGGCATCCGGCCCGATCAGGTGACAACGCAGTGGTTGACCGCCAACCCGCAGTTTGGCGGCAGCGAGCAGATGGCCCTGTCGGAGGAGCTTGGAATAGGCCTGTGGCGGAGCGTCTCCGACTTTCAGACGTCGTCGAACTGGCTCCTGTTCGAACGCGGGTTTACCTACAACAATACCGGCTTGATCTCCCCTGGCGGGGCGTTCGGCGAATCCGCGCTTCATCCGATCTATATCGGGGCTTGGGGCGAAGGGACCCGACCCGTCATCACCCAGCAGCAGTACATCTTTGGTAGCCCCACCGAGCACATCGTGATGCAGGGCCTCCAG
Organism: Rhodobacteraceae bacterium UBA996; assembly: GCA_002291955.1. Classification (GTDB taxonomy): domain Bacteria; phylum Pseudomonadota; class Alphaproteobacteria; order Rhodobacterales; family Rhodobacteraceae; genus UBA996. The sequence goes on from DBBA01000259.1 coordinate 15,696, forward strand.
TTCAACGGCGGCCTGATCATCCTCGATCCCGCTTCGGGCATCATCATTGACGACTCGACCTTCACCCGCGAGGGCCTCGTCGTCCAGGATGTCCCCAACGTTACGGTCCGTGGCTCCAACTTCCTCGACATCTACAATACCACGCCCGAGAATAGCGGTGCGTTCTGGGACGTTGGCGCGAACCGCACGACGGCGCTCTATACCGCAGGCGTCGACGGGCTGCTGATCGAGGACAACATCTTCGACCAGATCGGCTGGGCTCCCAACTACCGTCAGGACGCTTCCGTTGCAGGCGGACACCCACCCAGCCTGTTCAGCCACGCACTCTATGTCCAATATGACAATACCGACGTGACGTTGCGTGACACGGTGCTCATGCGCGGCGCCTCCACCGGGGTCCAGTTCCGCTCTGGCGGTTTCATGGAAGACGTCGCGATCATCGACAACAACGTTGCCGGCAATACCGGAGGGGGAATTTACCAGGGTGGTGCCCCGATCGGCAACTACACGCTGGTGTCCGATACCGTGATCACTTCGGCCGCGTATCGCACGGTGGACCTTGCTCAGGGCGCCTTGAACTGGGGGTTCCAGAACCAGGGGCACATGACCGCGATCGTCGATACGATCATCGCCCACATGGCCGACCCCAACAACCCGGCCGAGATTGCGCGCAAGGTCGATTCCGGTCCCGCTCTCGAGAACCGGCTGCCGGCCTTCTACAACGATACGATTGTCTACAACTGGGAAGGGGCCAATCCCCCGGCATGGGACGGTGGGTGGCGCGATGCCAATATTGACGGGCTCGATACGCGCGTCCTGGACCAGACCACGATACAGCGCTTCACCGCGCAGCTTCTCGGACGCGAGACGGCAACGATTGCCGATCTTGGCGCCTACCTGCGGGCGCAGGCGGCGGGCGCGTTCGACGATGTCGTGGACAGCGATCTCATCATCCGCTTCTTCCAGAACGGCTTCGGATTGACCCCCGTGGATCGGCTGGACGTCGAGACCCTGCGCTTCATCCCGAACACGGTGGGCGACGGCGTGCGTTGGGACAACCGGCTGAACTGGGACACGGGTGATCTGCCGGGGACCGTCGATGGTGACAGCGTCAACCTTGGCGGCAACCGCGTCATCTTCAGTGCCCAGACTACGGACGTCCGTGATCTCGAGTTCGGGGATCGCGGCGGGTTGCAGGTGACCAGCGGGCGGCTCAACGTGGGGGATGACCTCACCGTCGCTCGCGGCGTTGCCACGCTGGAGATTTCCAACGTGGGCCAGTTCTGGACCGAAGGGTTCGACGGGCCGGGCCTTCTGGACATCGACCAGACCGGTGGTCGCTTCGTGAACACCGGCAACATGCGCGGGCAGGTCGACCTCACGGCAAGCGGCGGCCAGACCGTGCTGGCGTCGGACAACTCGACCTTCGCGCTGACCGCGGGCAGCCGCCTGAACGTCGTCGGCGACAACGGCGAGATCGGCTTCGACGGCAATCAGGGCGGCCTCGCCATACTCGGCCTTGGCGACCGCTCGACGCTGGCCTTCACCGCCCAGGATGGCCGCCTTGGCACCATCGAGGAGTTCCGCACCGGCGCCTTCGGTGACGCCCCGAACGTGAAGTCCGGGATCGACCTTGGCAATGCAGGCCTGCAGATCAACCTCACCGGCATCACGGGCAACCAGTCCTTCACGCTGATGCAGGTCGACGAGCTGATCGGGCGGCTGGAAACCGCATCGTTCACGGGCCTTGGCAGCCGCAACGCCGAAGTCGTGATCGACTATGCGACCGACACGGTTCGCCTGGGACTGACGTCCGGGAACGGCACGGTCGGCATCCGCACCATCGGTGCCGAGGCCGACGTGTCGAGCGGGTTCCAGGACCTGTGGACCGCGTTGACCGCAGGGCGCGGCACCTGGGACGAGACCGCGCCGGTCGAGGATGACGACGACCTCGACGCGGCTGCCTGACGCGCTATCGCCACCCCCAGGGGATGGGCCCCCGCACCGCCCATCTTCATCGCGGCCCCCGGCTTGACACCCGGGGGCCGCCGATGTTTCTGGCCGGGCTTCGCTGGGCCCCCGGGCCTGCAATGCCGATCCGAACTTCCGTTGCGAAAGTCCCCTCGCCATGCACGCCTACCGCAGCCATACCTGCGCCGACCTGACCGCCGCCCATGTGGGCCAGACCGTGCGCCTGGCGGGCTGGGTCCACCGGGTGCGCGACCACGGTGGAGTTCTGTTCGTGGACCTGCGCGACCACTACGGCATCACCCAGGTGATCGCCGATGCCGACAGCCCGGCCTTTGCCGACATCGAGCGCCTGCGCGCCGAATGGTGCGTGCGGATCGACGGGCGGGTGCTGGCGCGGGACCCCTCGCTGGTGAACCCCAAGCTTCCGACTGGCGAGATCGAAGTCTTCGCCACCGCGGTCGAGGTGCTGGGTGCCGCGGACGAATTGCCGCTGCAGGTCTTCGGCGATCAGGACTACCCCGAGGAGACGCGCCTGCGCTACCGCTACCTCGACCTGCGGCGCGAGAAGCTGCACCGCAACATCCTGCTGCGGTCCCGCGTCATCAAGTCGATCCGCGACCGGATGTGGGCACGCGGCTTCACCGAATTCCAGACGCCGATCATCACCGCCTCCAGCCCCGAAGGCGCGCGCGATTTCCTGGTGCCCTCGCGCCTGCACCCGGGCAAGTTCTACGCGCTGCCGCAGGCGCCCCAGCAGTTCAAGCAGCTGACGATGGTCGCGGGCTTCGACCGCTACTTCCAGATCGCGCCCTGCTTCCGCGACGAAGACCCGCGCGCGGACCGGTCCCCCACCGACTTCTACCAGCTCGACCTCGAGATGAGCTTCGTCACCCAGGACGACGTGTTCGCGGCGATCCAGCCGGTGATCGCGGGCATCTTCGAGGAGTTCGGCGGCGGCCGCCCTGTGGACGCCGACTGGCCGCGCATCCGCTACCGTGATGCGGCGCTGTGGTACGGCACCGACAAGCCCGATCTGCGCTGCCCGATCCGGATGCAGGTGGTCAGTGACCACTTCCGCGGCGGCGGCTTCGGCGTGTTCGCCCGGATGCTCGACCAGCCCGGCAGCGAGATCCGCGCGATCCCCGCCCCCACCGGCGGCAGCCGCGCCTTCTGCGACCGGATGAACGCCTGGGCGCAGAAGGAAGGGCTGCCGGGGATGGGCTACATCTTCTGGCGCGAGGATGCGGGCGCCCTGGAAGGCGCCGGTCCCATCGCGAAGAACCTCGGCCCCGAGCGGACCGAGGCGATCCGCCAGCAGCTTGGCCTGAAGGCCGGGGATGCGGCATTCTTTCTGGGCGGTCGCCCGTCGGACTTCGAGAAGACCGCGGGCAAGGCCCGCACCGTCATTGGCGACGAACTGGGCCTGACCGACAAGGACCGTTTCGCCTTTGCCTGGATCGTCGATTTCCCGATGTACCAGAAGGACCCCGAAACCGGAAAATACGAGTTCGAGCACAACCCGTTCTCGATGCCGCAAGGGGGCCTTGACGCCCTGCAGGGCGACCCGCTGGATGTCCGCGCATTCCAGTACGACCTGGCCTGCAACGGCTACGAACTGGTGTCGGGCGGCATCCGCAACCACCGCCCCGACATCATGGTGCGTGCGTTCGAGATCGCGGGCTATGGCCGGGACGAGGTCGAGCGCCGGTTCGGCGGCATGCTGAACGCCTTCCGCTTCGGCGCCCCGCCGCACGGGGGCTGCGCGGCCGGGATCGACCGGATCGTGATGCTGCTGGCGGACGAGGCGAACATCCGCGAGGTCATCATGTTCCCGATGAACCAGCGGGCCGAGGACCTGATGATGGGTGCCCCGTCGGAACCGACCAACGAACAGCTGCGCGAACTGTCCCTGCGCGTGATCCTGCACGAAGGCTGACGGCGGCGCTTCCCTAGATCGCTGCGCGGGGCGCGGCGAGCCGGTCCTGCACCATGACCGCGAGCCGGTCGAGCGTCCCGGCCTCGCCCCGGCTGGCGGCTGCGGCCGCCTCGGCCAGGGACCGGTCGCCCGCGGATCGCGCCACCGTCGCCACGAACTGCGCGGCATAGGCCACACGCGGCTGATCCCCCAGCAGGTCCGACGCAAGGATCAGGTCGTCGCGCAGCGCCAGCGGATCCGGCACCACCCGCTCGTCCGAGATCAGGCGAGGTCCGGGGGGTTGGCGGTCCTGCGGCAGGCGCGACAGCACCGCCTGCTGGAACTGCGCCAGCCGTGTCAGCGGCTTGACCAGGAACCCGTCGGCCCCGGCCTCCTGCGCGGCGGTGGCCAGCCCCTCGTCGCCGCTGGTGGCCAGCAACACCTCGATCCGGGGCACCTGACCGGCCAGATCGGCGATCAGTTCCAGCCCCGATCCATCGGGCAGACCCAGGTCCACCACCACCGCCGACGGGCGATAGACCCGCAGGTGACGGCGCGCGGCGGCCAGACTGTCGGCCCGGCGGATGCGCGCGCCCGACCGGACGGCCATCATGCGCAAGGCTTCCGAGGCAAATCGGCTGTCCTCGACGATCAGGACGGTCAGGCCCAGAAGCGGGCGGTCGGGGGTCGGTATCGGCGAGAGGGCGACGAAATCGATAACCTCGGGCATGGCAGTGCTCCTGAGCGTGACATCCGGACTGTCGCCCCGAGTCGGTGAATCCGAGGTTAAGGCCATCGGATAAATCTGCGCCGTGTTCCCGTGCGGCACCCTGTTCGCTTGCGCCTGCCCGCCCCTGCCCGCATAACCTGCGCGTCCCGAACACCGGAGCCGCCATGATCGGCCGCCTGAACCACGTTGCCATCGCCGTTCCCGACCTGGATGCGGCCGCCGCCCAGTATCGCGGCACGCTGGGGGCGGCGGTCCGCCCGCCCCAGGATGAACCCGACCACGGCGTGACGGTCGTGTTCATCGACCTTCCCAACACGAAGATCGAACTGCTGCACCCGCTGGGGGACAATTCGCCCATCGCCGGGTTCCTGGCAAAGAACCCCGCGGGCGGGATCCACCACCTGTGCTACGAGGTCGAGGATATCCTGGCCGCCCGCGACCGGCTGCAGGCGCAAGGCGCCCGCGTGCTGGGCGACGGGACCCCGAGGATCGGCGCGCATGGCAAGCCGGTGCTGTTCCTGCACCCCAAGGATTTCAACGGCTGCCTGATCGAACTGGAGCAGGTGTGATGGGCATTACCTCGGCCATCGTCCTGTTCGCGGTGATCTGGTTCATGGTGCTGTTCATTGCCCTGCCGATCGGTCTGCGGACCCAGGGCGATGAAGGGGACGTGGTGCCGGGCACCATGGCGGGCAGTCCTGCCAACCTGAACATGAAGCGCAAGCTGTGGATCGTCACCGGCATTTCCGCGGTGCTGTGGGTCGTGATCGCGGGCATCATTCTGTCGGGCGCGATCACGGTACGCGATCTGGACTTCTTCGGGCGGCTCGGCCCCGAAGGCTAGTCGCCGACCGCGCGGGACAGCCGGTGGAACGCATGCGTGAAGGCCGCTGCGGCGATCACGGGCACCAGCAGGTTCACCACCGGCACGGCCAGCGCGAGCGCCACCAGCGCGCCCATCACGGTCGCCTCGCCCATGTTCCGCCGCCACAGTCCGCGGGCGGCCCGGCGGTCCATCCGGCGCAGGGCCGCCATCGTCAGATACTCGCGCCCCAGGAGGAACCCGTTGACGATCCAGAAGATCACCGGGGCCAGCGGTGCGACCAGAAGGTAGGTCACCAGCGCCACCAGGTTCGCGATCAGGACAAGGCCAAGGAACCCGGCCGCATCGGCCAGTCCGGCCAGAAGCGGCGTGCCGGGCGCGCGCGGCAGCCGCGGGTAGTGCCGCGCCTCGACCGCGTCGGCGACCTGGTCCTGGAACAGCCCGGTGAACGCGCCCGCCACCGGGACCATCAGGAACGGGCTGAGGACCAGGACCAGACCCGCCCCGGCCCAGGACAGCACATCCGCGGCCCAGGTGATCTCGCCCAGCCAGGGCAAGGTGAAGGTCGGGGGCACGAACAGTCCCACCGCCCAGAACACCACCGCGGCCAGCCCGAACAGCAGTGCCAGGGTCAGCGTCAGCCCCAGCGCCAGCACGCCCAGGAACCGCCCGTCGCCGATCTGGCCCAGCGCGCGGCCGATGTCGCCCAGCATCAGGCGTCGGCCCAGGTGACCCGCGCCGACAGGTCGGGGCGCGGGCGTTCGGGCGGGTGAGCGGTCTCGGTCCCGATGTGGACGAAGCCGGTCAGCCGTTCGCCCGCGCGCAGGCCCAGACCGTCGGTCAGAAAGCCGTCGTCATACGCGGGCCAGCCGGTCAGCCAGCAGGCGCCCCAGCCTGCCGCAAGCGCCGCGTTGACCAGACCCAGGGCCACGCAGCCCGCGGAATAGGTCTGCTCGATCAGGGGGATCTTGGGCTGGTCCACGGGGCTTTCGATCACGGCAACGCACAGGGGGCTTGCGGCGAACTGGCCGATCCCCTTGGCCGCCTGGTCGGCATCCATCCCGCGCGCCGCCGCCCGGTCCCCGGCGAGTGCCGCCAGCCGGTCCAGTGCTGCGCGTTCCAGCACGATCAGGCGCCAGGGTTCCAGCTTGCCGTGATCGGGCACGCGCAATGCGGCTGTCAGGATCGGGATCAGTGCGGCCCGATCCGGCGCAGGAAGCACCAGCGTCTTGGCCGGGCGCGACCGGCGGGTGGACAGGAAGTCAAGCGCGGCGGGGTTCGGGGCGGGCATCGGCACCTCTGGCTTCACGCGCTCCGGTGTCGGCCTTCGCCGGGCCGGGGTCAAGACACGGGGATGCGTGCGCTCTGGCAGCTCCGGGCCGCCGCTGGCCCGTCAGGTCCGCTTGAGCCGGTACACGCCCTCGGGCAGGTTCAAAGCGGCGCCCAGATCCCGCACCTGCGCCAGCGACAGCGTGATCTTCTGCACCCGGTCGGTGTGGGCATCCACCTGTTCGACCGTCACGCAATCCTCGAACGCGGTCACGGTCACATCCTCGGCCAGATGGGCCGACCCCTCGTCCACCAGGGTGATGACGGTCGCGTCGAAGTCGTGCTCGATCGTGAACATGGGACCCAGACTAGGGACGTCCGCGAGATTCGGCCAGTGCGGCGCGTGCAAGGCGCCGCCGGTGCAGGGCATAAAGCAGCGGTGCCGCCACGCGGTCGTACAGTGCCGCGGCCAGCGTCCGCACCCCGGGCAGGACCGCCAGCCGCGCCAGCCAGCGCCAGCGCGGCAGGGCCGACCATAGAACCACGAACGCATCCAGCCCGGACAGGACCCGGCCATCCTGCACCACATGGAACCGGCGCGCGGCGTCATCGGGTGTCAGCCCGGCGGCCGTCAGGTCGGGTGCCGCGTCAGGCGCCGTCACGTCGCGAAAGGCGACATGCGGGGCGGCCCCTTCCGCCTCGGTCCGGTAGACCGCGATCTCGCGGGAACAGATCGGGCAGGACCCGTTGTACAGGACAGTGCAGTTCCCGCTCATGTCCCGGGATCTAGGCGCGAAGGCCCCCGCGGCCAGAGGCGCGTCCCCGCGTCAGTCCGCCGCAAAGGCCGCGGACACGCCGGTGCGCGGCAGCCGGGTGACCACGTCCCAGACGGCCTCCTGCATCATCCGCGCGGCTTCGGGCGTGGGAGCCTTGGCCGGGGTTCCGTCCGTCAGCAGAAGCTGGTGCGGCAGGCCGACCGGGCTTTTCTGGTAGAGCACCGCATAGAACGTCAGCGCGATAGCGTAGTTGCCGATGTCGCTCATGTGGATGTCGTCCTGCACGCCTTCGGGGCTGCGGTAGAACAGATCCTCGCGCCGGGTCAGGCCGGGATAGCCCGGCCCGGCCTCGACCCGTCGGACGATTTCGGCCAGAACCTGACCTCCCGGGACCAGATAGATCGGGCGGCGGTCGGGGTCGCGGGCGAGCGCGCCGAACAGGATCACGTCCTCCCAGAGCTCCGGCAGGTCGCGGTCCACGCGCTCAAGCCAGCCGTCCTCGATGTAAAGCCCGTGCCACACCTCATACAGGTAGAACCGGACATCGGGCCGCGCAGCATGGGCGGCTTGCGAGAAACGGAACAGGTATTCCGGGCTGTCGCCCCAGCGGATCGAATCGCGCAGGTTCACGCTTTCGGTCACCACCACCGCGTCATAGTCGCCCGACGGGATCGCCTCGTTGGCCGGGCGGAACCGGTCATGGGCGTTTTCCACGTCGTGGCCGTTCACTGGCGGGTTCGGGTGGTTCCAGTTCGGCATCAGCCCGGCACCCCAGCCGGTCTGCATCCGGTAGTCGTGTCCTGCCGGGGCCAGTTGCGCCAGCTTGTGCGGGATCTGCTTGCCGACCAGGCTATGCCCAACGAAGTACACGTTCATTCCGCCCTCGGGTTCGGGCAGGGGGGCCGTATACAGCGCATCGGCTTCGGCCCGCGTCAGGGGCGCCGGCGGTCGGGTCCACCACCAGACCGCAAGGGCGACCAGCCCTGCCGCGATCAGGGCAAGGCCGGCCCAGGGCAAAAGGCGCGAGATCGTCGTCATGGTTCCCCCTCAGCCGTCGCGCCCGGCGCGCATCATCCGCCGCCGTGCCATCGCATCGGCCCGCTGGGCGGCCTGCGCCTCGCCCGATGCGGCGCCCGGTCCGGATGGCGGGGCCGCTGTCTCGGTCCGGCATGCGGTGGCGGTGTCCCCGCCCAGGTGCTGCGCCAGTGCCGCGAGGGTCGGATAGCGGAAGATGTCGGTGATCGACAGCCGGTCGGTGCCGAGTTCCGTGCGCAGTTCCCGGTGCGCCTGGACGGCCAAGAGCGAATGTCCGCCAAGCGCAAAGAAGTTGTCGCGCGCGCCGACCGAGGCCACGTTCAGAACCTTGCGCCAGACCCGCGCGATGACCTCCTGCACGCCTTCGGACGGGGCGACGAAGGCGGTTTCGACCGTCTCTGCGACCGGCGCGGCACCCGCCTGCGGGGCGGGCAGGGCCTTGCGGTCCACCTTGCGGTTGGGGGTCAGCGGGAATTCGGCCAGCACGACGACATGGGCGGGCACCATGTGCGCAGGCAGTTGCGCGGTCAGTTGCGCGCGGATCGCCTCGGGGCTCGCGCGCCCGTCGCCCGTCACATAGAGGACCAGCCGGTGGTCGCCCGGCGCATCCTCGCGCACCATCGCCACGGCCTGCCGCACGCCGGCCACGCCCTCGGTCGCAGCCTCGACCTCGCCCAGCTCGATCCGGTAGCCGCGCAGCTTCACCTGCCCGTCGCCGCGACCGGCAAAGTCCAGCGCCCCGTCCGCCCGCCAGCGGGCCAGGTCCCCCGTGCGGTACATCCGCCCGCCCGGGACAAACGGATCGGGGCGGAACCGGTCGGCGGTCAGGTCGTCGCGGCGCCAGTAGCCGCGGGTGACGCCTTCGCCTGCGATCCACAGCTCGCCCTGCGCGCCGATGGGCAGCGGGGCGAGCGTGTCGTCCAGGACATAGACCTGCGTATTCGCGATGGGCGTGCCGATGGGCGCGACCGGTTGCGACGCATCGGCCCGCGCGGTCGTGGACCAGACGGTGGTTTCCGTCGGGCCATACATGTTCTCGACTGTCGCCCGTGGCGCGGCCTTCTGCAGTTCCGCCACCAGCGTGCCCGGCAGCGCCTCGCCCCCGATCATCAGGTGGCGCAGACGCGCGAAGGCCGCCCGCGCCTCGTCGTTCATCAGGATCATGCGCGCCATGGACGGGGTGCATTGCAGGTGCGTCGCGCCGTGCCGGACGATCTGCGCGGCGATGGAGTAGTCGCCGTCCGCCGCCGACGCCCCGGCATTCGCGCGCCGCAGCACCTCGGCCAAGGGCCGCAGCCCCTCCAGCACCAGGGCCTTCGGGATGCCATAGTCGATCAGGCAGGCGATCTCGTCCACGCCAAGCCGTTTCAGCTCCTCGACCCGGACCAGCGCATCCTCGACCGTGCCGAACAGGCCGGATTCGTCGAAGTAGCGGTGGAACGCGAAATCGAGGATCGCCTCGGTCTCCTCCGACGTCAGGGTGGACAGGTCGATGTCCATGGGATTGGCCACGCCCTGCGGCCGCTTGAACGCCGGGAACGCCCAGGCATACTGCTTGATGAGCGCTGCCGCCGCACGCAGGTAGTCCTTCATCGGCCCGCGCGCGACCTGCCGGGCGGTTTCCCGGTCCCCCGCCAGATAGGTGTGCAGCATCAAGGTGACGGTGTGGTTGGCCGGATCATGCCCCGCTTCGCGCAGCGCGGCGTGGTAAAGGGCGATCTTGCCGCCCACCTCCTCGATCGACTGGCCGAGCAGGTGCGTCAGCACGTTCGCGCCGATCCGGCCCGCCTCGCGCCATGTCTCGGGGTTGCCTGCCGTCGTCACCCAGACGGGCAGGTCCTTCGACACCGGGCGGGGCAGGGTGGTCACCATCTGCCGCTTGCCGCCCGCGCCGGGGAACTCCACCGCCTCGCCTCGCCACAGTCGCCGCACCTGGTCGATGGAATCGAGCAGCGCCTGCTTGTTCGCAGGCGGCGCGTTCTCGGGCCGCAGGACGAAGTCGTCGGGGTGCCAGCCGGATGCCATGGCCAGCCCCACGCGGCCGCCCGTCAGGTTGTCGATGACCGCCCAGTCTTCGGCAATGCGCGCAGGATGGTGCAGGGGGGCCACGCAGGACCCCGCCCGGACATGCAGGTTCTTGGTCACCGCCGCCACCGCCGCGCCGGTCACCGCCGGGTTGGGGTAGGGCCCGCCAAAGGCGTGGAAGTGCCGTTCCGGCGTCCAGACCGCGGTGAACCCGTGCGCATCGGCGAACTTCGCGCCGTCCAGGAGCAGTTCGTACTTCTGCCGCCCGGGGCCATCGTCGTTGCCCCAGTACATCAGGCTGAAGTCCATGGCGCGTTCGCTGACGGCCGGCCCTGCCGACACCAGCGCCCGATCACCGTCGCCCATCAGCACCACGCGGAACCCGCGCGACAGCGTCCACCACAGTTCCAGCACCGAGATGTCGAAGGACAGCGACGTGACCGCCAGCCACGTCCCCGCCGGATCATGCGCCACCCGCGCGTCCATGCCCGCGAAGAAGTTCACGACGTTCCTGTGTTCGACCATCACGCCCTTGGGCCGCCCGGTCGAGCCCGAGGTATAGATCATGTAGGCGATGTCGCTGCCCGCAGCCCCTCCTTCGGGCGCCGTGGCGGGGGCCGCAGCAATGCGCGGATCGGCGTCGATCACCAGCGCCTGTGCCGCATGGGGCGGCAGGCCCGCCACCAGCGCGGTTTCCGTCACCACCACGGGGGCCGCGCTGTCCTCCAGATACAGGGCAATCCGGTCGGCCGGATAGTCCGGGTCGATCGGCACATAGGCCCCGCCCGCCTTGAGGATCCCCAGCGCGCCGACGATCAGATGCGGCGTGCGGCGCGTGGCCAGCCCCACCAGCACGCCCGGCCCGACACCCATCCCGCGCAGCACGT
>DBBA01000038.1 GCA_002291955.1 Rhodobacteraceae bacterium UBA996
TGATCGCATCGGGCACCCGCCCGCCCGGCCGCCAGCAGCATCAGAAGCGCCTGCGCGTCATCGACGCCGCCATCGGTATCCAGGATCAGCCGGTCGGCCATCGCACGCTCCCTCTTGCCCTGTCCCTGATCCCGCGCGGGGGGCGGCTTGTCCAGCCTTCCCGCCCGTCCGGTCCGGTCGGCCGGCCGGGGGCGCGACCCGATCCCGCGGTCATGGACGCCCCTGACCCGCCGCGTTGCCACGGGGCTGGCGCACCGCACGGCCTGATATCCGTCGTCAATCCTTGCCAGGGTTCCTTTGGGCCCGCGCACCCCGGGCGGACCAGTCCCCGCAACGCGCGCCGCGGCAAGGTCCGCGTCATACAGGTTGACAAGACCCTGACGAAAATCTGATAATCGTTTCGTATCAAATGGTCGATCGTTTGTGCACATGTGCACAAACCGGCCGCCCGGCCGCGATCACCCCCCGCCGGGCGTGGTGCGCACCAGGGGCACCGCATCGATCGCCGGGGGCGCGCCCGGTGGCGCGGCCTCCTGGATGCGGCGCAGGAAATCGGCCAGCTCGAACAGGGGCTGCGGGGCCGGCGTCTCGATCCCGTCGCCGGTGTCCACCATCACGGTCGGCCCCTCCAGCACCGCGCCGAACTCGGGCATCGACCCGCCCTCCTGCCGGTAGCCGTCGATCCGGCTCATCACCGCGGCCATGTCCCAGATGCCGCCGTTCCGGGCCGCGATCTGGGTCAGGTCCGCAGGCCGCGGCCGCATCCCATCGGCCAGCGGCCCGTCCCCCCGCGCGCCCATCCCGTGACAGACCGCGCAGTTCTCGACGAACAGCGCCCGGCCTGCATCGATCGGCACCTCCTCGCGGGCACAGGCCGCCAGCGACAGGCCCGCAAGCAGGATCAGGACAGGTCTGGCAGGCATGGGGCTCCCCTTCCGGTTGCACCCATCATGGCCGCAGGGCGCGCGGATTGCCAAGCCCCTCACGCGCCCTGTCGGCGGAGTTCCGACAGGAACAGGCTCGCCAGCGCCTGCCCATAGGGGGCCGCCACGTTCGGGATGCGGCGATAGTGGTCCAGGTCCGACCCCATCGCCGTGCCGTCCGATACCTCGGCCAGGATCCCGTCCGCCCCGATCCGCGCCAGGACCGCGCCCCGCGCCCGGTCCACCAGCCGGTGGGCCAGCCCACCATCGCCCGGCTCAAGCAGCCCCTCGCGCAGGCCCGCGAGCACACCGTAGCCGAACCCCGCCGTCGCCGACGCCTCGACCGGCGATCCGGGGTCGTCGAGCAGGGTGTGCCACATCCCGTCCGCTCGCTGGACCCCCGCCAGCGCCAGCACCTGCGTGCGGAACACGGTCGCCAGGTAGCGCCGCAGGACCGGGTCGGCGGGGTAAGCGATGGCGAACAGCTCCGGCACCGCGATGGTCACCCAGGCGTTCCCCCGCGCCCACAGCGCCCGGGCGTAGTGGTGCCGCCCGTGGTCGCACCAGCCGTGGAAGAACTGCCCCGTGGCGGGGTCGGCCAGGTGCCGGATGTGGGTCAGGTGCTGGTAGTGCGCCTCGGCCACCCAGTCCGCCCGGCCCTGCGCGCGGCCGGTCTCGGCCAGGAACAGGACCGCCATCACCAGCGTGTCGTCCCACAGCTGGCCAGGGCGGCGCCCCTCCTTCACCACATGCTCGAACCCGCCCTCGGCGCATTTCGGCAGGTCGGACACCAGCCACCCCGCCCAGTCGGCGCAAAGCGCCTTCCAGTCGACCCGTCCCGTCCGGGTCGCCAGGCAGGCGAGGGCCAGCATCGGCGCGGTCGAGTTCACCTGCCGGGGCGGCAGCCCGCGGGCGATCTGGCGGTCGTACCAGCGGCCCATGGCGGCCATGGTGGCGTCGTCCCCGCGATGCTCGGCGTCACGGAACAGGCCGTAGAGGCCCACGCCCACCTCCCAGTCCCACTCATCGAACCGGATCTCGCCGTCCTCGGCGGCGTCGGCGTCCCCGATCCCCTTGAGCCTGCGGAACCCTGCGGCCAGCCGGGCCAGCGCGTCGTCAAGCGGGTGCATGGCGGTGTCCTCCGACGGTATCGGGCCACGGGGTTAGCGGCCCGCCGTCGCGGGCGATGTGGGGCAGGGGGGACAAGGGGCCAAAGGGGCGGGGCGTGCCGTCCACCCGCAGCGGCCCGTCGAACGACAGGTCCAGCCGGTGCGCGCCCAGCCCCGCCGCTGACAGGGTCAGCGCGCCCGCGTCGAAGGTCATCGCGGCGCCGGCCAACCGTGTGGCAAAGGCTGCGGGCGTCTCGGTCGCCTCGCGCAGCGCCACCGCCCAGCCTACCCGCGGCACAACCGCCCGCCACAGGGCGCCGCGGTAGAGCCCCGCCGTGACGGGGTCGAGCGGCGCCGAACACCACAGCCCCGCGGTCCCCGCGAACACCAGCCAGTCCCCGATGCGCTCAGGCGCACCAAAGGCCGCCGGGTCGGCAAAGGCCTGCGTGAACGGGATGTCGGTCCAGGCGCGCGCGATGTCCCAGATCACCAGAGCCACCGGCCCGTCCTGCGCCGCCCGCGGCATGACGTGGCTCCCCGCCAGAAGCGACGGCCGCCGCTCACCCCAGGGCTTGGGCTCGCCGGGGTGGTTCAGCCACAGCCGCGCGGCGGGGTGGCGGGCCAGTTGCACGTCCACCACCTGCACCTGATAGCCGCGCTCCCCGGTCTTGAGGTCCGTCACCGTGGACAGTTGCGCGTCCGCGGATTTCCACAGGGTCAGGCGGCCCGTGTGCCCTGCACCCTGGGTATAGCGTGCCGCGACTGTCGCCCCTGGCGCAGGTGCAGCGAGGGCCAACAGACCCGGCGGCGGAGCATAGTCCGACAGGCAGAACAGCGCGGACGCCCGGTCGTATCCCGGCACGAAGTCCGGTCCCCCCCGGTCGCCCAAGGCAATCGCCATGACGGGGCCCAGTTCCGTCAGCGGCCCGGCCAGCAGTTCCTTCTCGTAGCAGCGCCCCTGCGACCCTGCGGGCACCCCGCCCGTCATGTGCAGCGCGGTCATCACACAGATGCGGTCCATCACCCGCGCGGCCCGGGGCGCAAGGTCGGGCGCCATGTCGTGGATCGTGAACAGCCCGATAAGATCAATGGGGTAGTAGGCGGCCGAGTTCCACTCGACCAGACCATCCG
>DBBA01000036.1:0-3463 GCA_002291955.1 Rhodobacteraceae bacterium UBA996
GTCGACTGGCCGACCGTGGTGCCGATGACGAGGCCGAGGCCCACGATGGCGGCGGTCAGCACGACCCAGTCCACCGTGACCGCGCCGTCTTCGGAGCGCAGGAAGTTGTTGATCAGAGCTTTCATTGGGGTTCCCTCCAGAGGAATATGTTCGCTACGGTTTGTCGTCCAACCCCGGCGTTCCTGCGGCCCTGTCATCGTCGTCGGACCCGTTCCCGCCTTGGGATGACTGCATATGGCCCCCGGATTCGGGCATGATTGGGGCACCCATCGTACATTTTTGGCAAGTACGAGAGGACCGCCGGTTTCCATATCAACGCATTGAAAAAACAAGATTCTTTTTTCTGCAACGCGGTTAACGCGCGGCGCGGATCCGGCCATTGGCGCCGGTCCTGAAGCCAGTGCTGGCAAGGCCCGCGGATTTTTGCGAAAATGGGAACAGAACAGCCGAACGGCAGGGCAGACCGCGCATGCGGCGACAGGCACAGATCTTCTTGGCGGCCGCCAGCGCGGCCCTTCTCGGGCTGACCGGGCACGGAGCGGCGCAGGATGCCGCGCCGCCGGATCAGGCCGTCCCCCCCTCCGAATCGGCGCCTGCGCCCCGCGTCGCGCGCCCGTTCGACGATTTCACGTTCCGCCGCGTGGCCGCGCCCCCCCCGGGGTCGCGCCCGCGGATCACCGTGCAGATCGACCCGGCCGAACAGGCCCGCCGTCTGGCGGCCTTTCCCGATGTGGTCGCCCGCCCGCCCACGCCCGAGCTGCCGCCGGTGCCCGGTGGCCTGCCGGGCGCGGCCGCGCCGCCCTCGGGGTTCGAATGGTACTGGGCCCAGGTCTCGCCCCGGGCGGCCGACCGGGGCCCGGGCCGGGTGATGCAGGCGCTGGCGGCGCTGCAGGCGGGGCCGGACGGCCCGGTGCAGGGCCCGCGGCTGCAGACCCTGCAAGGCATCGCCGACCGCTGGCACGCCGACATCCTGCGCCACACGGCAAACACCAAGGTTTCGCCCGCGCTGGTGCTGGCGGTGATCTCGGTGGAAAGCGCAGGCCAGGTCGATGCGGTCAGTTCGGCGGGCGCGGGCGGGCTGATGCAGCTGATGCCCGACACGGCGGAACGCTTTGGCGTCACCGACAGGATGGATGGCGGGCAAAACATCCGGGGCGGGGTCGCGTACCTCGACTGGCTTCTGGACCGGTTCGACGGCGACGCGGTGCTGGCGCTGGCGGGCTACAACGCGGGCGAAGGTGCGGTGGACCGCAACGCGGGCGTGCCCCCGTTCGCCGAGACGCGCGCCTATGTGCCCAAGGTGCTGGCGGCCTGGACCGTGGCCAAGGGCCTGTGCCTGTCCGAGCCGATGCTTCTGTCGGACCCTTGCGTGCTGTCGGTGCGGCGGGTCGCGTCGAACTGAGGGGGCGCCTGCGGTTTTGCGTCGGGCATGGCGGGCTTAAGCCCGCCCTACCGCCATCCCACAGCGGTGTTGTCCGTGGCCCTGGCCCTCAGACCGAGAAGGCGTCCGCCCATTCCGGGTGGCCCTTCCTTTGCGCGTTCACGAAGGGACACAGCGGCATCACCTTGAACCCCATCGCGCGGGCGTCCTGAACCAGCCGGGTGACCAGCGCCAGTCCCGCGCCCGTGCCGCGGAAGCTGTCGGGCACACCGGTGTGGTCGGCGATCACCAGCGTGGGCGTGGTGATCGAGAAGGTCAGTTCCGCCTCCTCGCCGTCCTTGCGGATGACGTAGCGGCCCTTGGTCGCCGTGACCTCGCGTTCGATGACGAACGCTGCGGGATCAGACAAGCGTCGCCTCGGTGGACTTGCGGAAGTCGTCCTCGGTCACGCCGGGGGCGAGTTCGATCAGCTTCAACCCGCCCGGCACCACGTCCATCACGCCCAGGTTGGTGATGATCCGGTCCACCACGCCGCGCCCCGTCAGCGGCAGCGTGCAGGTGTGCAGCACCTTCGACTCGCCTGCCTTGTTGGTATGGTCCATGACCACGACCACGCGGCCCACACCCGCGACCAGGTCCATCGCGCCGCCCATCCCCTTGACGAGCTTGCCCGGGATCATCCAGTTGGCCAGATCGCCGGTCTCCGACACCTCCATCGCGCCCAGGATCGCCATGGCGATCTTGCCGCCGCGGATCATCGCAAAGCTGGTGGCGCTGTCGAAATAGGCCGTGTGGGGCAGTTCGGTGATCGTCTGCTTGCCCGCGTTGATCAGGTCGGCATCGACCTCGTTCTCGGTCGGGAAGGGGCCCATGCCGAGCATCCCGTTCTCCGACTGGAGCGTGACGTGCATGCCGTCGGGGATATAGTTCGACACCAGCGTCGGGATGCCGATCCCGAGGTTGACGTACATCCCGTCCTTCAGTTCCTGCGCCGCGCGGGCGGCCATCTGGTTCCGGTCCCAGGGCATCAATTCACCTCCTGCTCGCGAATGGCTTCCGCGATACTGTTGCGGCCGCCGCTGATTTCATCTGCAATCTTCTGGGCGGCATGCAGTGTGCAGTATGCAGACACAAGCTGACCGATCAGTGCCGCCTTGTGTTCATCACTCACATTCGGAAACTGATCCTCAACCAGATACTTTGCTTCAAGGAAGAGCTTTTGACGTCCCATCTCAAATGAGAACGGCGAGTCAGTGGCGTGCATTCTTTTTCACTCCCTACGCCGCCCGCACGGTGCGCTGTTCGATGCGCTTCTCGTGCTGCCCCTGGATCAGGCGGTGGACGTAGATGCCGGGCAGGTGGATCGTGTCGGGGTCAAGCTGCCCGGGTTCGACGATCTCCTCGACCTCCATCACGCAGACCTTGCCGCACATGGCGGCGGGCACGTTGAAGTTGCGCGCGGTCTTGCGGAAAACGGCGTTGCCGGTGGTGTCGGCGCGCCACGCCTTGACGATGGCCAGGTCCGCGACGATCCCGCGTTCCAGGATGTAGTCCTGCCCATCAAAGGTCTTCACGTCCTTGCCCTCGGCGATCACGGTGCCGACGCCGGTCTTGGTGTAGAAGCCCGGGATGCCCGCACCGCCCGCCCGCATCCGTTCGGCAAGCGTCCCTTGCGGGTTGAATTCGAGTTCGAGTTCGCCCGACAGGTACTGGCGCATGAATTCGGCGTTCTCGCCCACGTAGGACGAGATCATCTTCTTGATCTGACGGGTCTGGAGGAGGAGGCCGAGGCCGAAGTCGTCCACGCCCGCGTTGTTCGAGGCGACGGTGAGGTTCTTGACCCCGGAGTTGCGCAGGGCCGCGATCAGGAGTTCGGGAATGCCGCACAGGCCGAAGCCGCCCGCGGCGATCAGCATGCCGTCCCGCACGAGGCCATCGAGCGCCTGTTCCGCCGAGCCATAGACCTTGCCCATCACCGTCTCCCATGTTGCGCCGCGGCGAGGAATGGCGTGCGGCGCGTGCGGCGTCAACCGCCGGTGGCGCTAACGGGGGCGGGGCTGGCGGTGGGGCGGGGGGGGGGGG
>DBBA01000036.1:3794-10274 GCA_002291955.1 Rhodobacteraceae bacterium UBA996
GCTCTGCCCCCCGGGCGCGCGGATCGCGCGCCTCCCCCCGGGGTATTTCCGCAAGGATGAAGGATCAGGCGGTCTTGCGGCCTGTGGGTTTGGTCGCGGTCTTGGCTGCGGGCTTCTTCGTCGCCTTGGGCTTGGCGGATGGCTTCGTGGCGGCTGCCTTTGCTGCCGCGGCGCCTTTGGCGGCAGGTTTCTTGGCGGCGGGTTTCTTCGTGCCCTTGCCGGATTTCGCCGCCTTGTCGGCGATCAGTTCCAGGGCGGCGGCCATGGACAGGTCTTCCGGCAGGGTGTCCTTGGGCAGGGTTGCGTTGACCTTGCCCCAGCGGACGTAAGCGCCGTAGCGGCCCGCCATGACCTCGACCGGGCCGCCGTCGGGGTGGTCGCCCAGCGTGCGGAGGGGGGCGAGCGCCGTGGCCTGGCCGCGGCCGGGGCGGGCGGCCTTCTGGGCCAGCACCTCGACCGCGCGGTTCATCCCGATGGTGAAGACCTCCTCGGCCTCGGGGAGGTTGGCGTAGCGCGTCCCGTGCTTGACGTAGGGGCCGTAGCGGCCGATCCCGGCCTCGATCAGCGCGCCATCGTCGGGGTGGGGACCGATGGGGCGCGGCAGGTTCAGCAGCATCAGCGCGCGGTCCACGTCCATGCTGTCGGGCGTCCAGCCCTTGGGCAGGCTGGCGCGGGGCGGCTTGGGGTTCTCTTCCGTTGCCTCGCCACGCTGGACGTAGGGGCCGAAGCGGCCGGACTTCAGGTGGATCGGGTCGTCGCCATCCTGACCCAGCAGGCGGTCGGCGCCCGCAGCACCGTCCTCGCCGCCCTGAGAGCCGAGGGGGCGGGTGTAGCGGCAGGTCGGGTAGTTGCCGCAGCCGATGAAGGCTCCGCCCGACCGCGCGGTCTTGAGGTTCAGTCGCCCCGTGCCGCAGACCGGGCAGCTGCGGGGGTCCGACCCGTCGGGGCGGGCTGGGTACAGGTGCGGGGCCAGCACCTCGTCGATCTTCTCGAGCACCTCGCCGATGCGCAGGTCGGCGGTCTCGCCGAGCGCCGCCGAGAAGTCGCGCCAGAAGCGCGCCATGACATCGTGCCAGTCGCGGGTGCCCGCCGACACGTCGTCGAGTTCGTTTTCCAGGTCGGCGGTGAAGTCGTATTCCACGTAGCGGCGGAAGTAGTTGGTCAGGAACGCGGTGACGAGGCGGCCCTTGTCCTCGGCGATCAGGCGGCCCTTGTCCTTGCGGACGTATTCGCGGTCCTGGATCGTGGTGACGATGGACGCATAGGTGGAGGGGCGGCCGATCCCCAGTTCCTCCATCCGCTTCACGAGGCTCGCTTCGGTGTAGCGGGGGGGGGCTTGCGTGAAGTGCTGTTCGGGGGTGATACTGCGCTTGTCGGCGGGTTCGCCCGCCATGATCTGGGGCAGGCGGCCATCCTCGTCGCCGTCCTCGCCCCGGGTGTCGTCCCGGCCTTCGTCATAGACCTTGAGGAAGCCGTCGAACAGCACGACCTGCCCGGTGGCGCGCAGGCCGACCTGACCGTCGGGGCTGGTCACATCCACGGTGGTGCGTTCCAGCCGGGCGGCGGCCATCTGGGACGCGATGGTGCGCTTCCAGATCAGGTCGTACAGGCGGCGCTGGTCGCTGTCGGCCACGGGCAGCTTGCCCGGGTCCATCTCCATGTCGGTCGGGCGGATGCATTCGTGCGCTTCCTGCGCGTTCTTAGCCTTGTTCTTGTACATCCGCGGGCTGTCGGGCAGGTAGTTCGCCCCGAAGCGCGACCGGATCGCGTCGCGCGCGGCCATCACCGCCTCGGGCGCCATGTCGATGCCGTCGGTCCGCATGTAGGTGATGTGCCCGGCCTCGTACAGGCGCTGGGCCGCCGACATGCAGGCCTTGGCGCCCAGCCCGATCTTGCGGCTGGCCTCCTGCTGCAGGGTCGAGGTCATGAAGGGCGGCCAGGGGTTGCGGCTGGCGGGCTTGGCCTCCACCCCCTCGACCGTCAGGCTGCGCGAGGTGATGGCCGTGACGGCCAGGTTCGCCTGCGTCTCGTCGGCCAGGTCGAACCGGTCGAGCTTCTTGCCCGCCAGCGACACCAGCCGCGCGGTGTATTCCTGCCCGCGCGGCGTGGCGAGCACGGCCGACACGGTCCAGTATTCCCGGGCGCGGAACGCCTCGATCTCCATCTCGCGGTCCACGATCAGGCGCAGGCAGACCGACTGCACCCGGCCCGCCGATTTCGCGCCGGGCAGCTTGCGCCACAGGACGGGCGACAGGTTGAACCCGACAAGGTAGTCGAGCGCGCGGCGCGCGAGATAGGCATCGACCAGCGGCTGGTCCACCTGGCGGGGGGTCTTCATCGCCTCGGTCACCGCCGACTTGGTGATCGCGTTGAACACCACGCGGCTGACCTTGGTGTCCTTTCGGATGGCGCGGCGTTCCGTCAGCGCCTCGGTCAGGTGCCAGCTGATCGCCTCACCCTCGCGGTCGGGGTCGGTGGCGAGGATGAGCGTGGGGTCGTCCTTCAGCGCGTCGGCGATGGCCTTGACGTGTTTTTTCGAGTCCGCCGCGACTTCCCAGGACATGGCGAAGCCTGCATCGGGGTCCACCGATCCGTCCTTGGGCGGCAGGTCGCGGACATGGCCGTAGGACGCAAGGACGGTGTAGCCGGACCCCAGATACTTGTTGATCGTCTTGGCCTTGGCCGGGGATTCGACAACGACGACGGGCATGAAGGACCTGTGGTTCAAGGGCGGACGCACGGGGGGCCGCGGCGTTTGCCGGGGCCCCTGCGTCAGGGCGCGGAACATGGGGGGGTGGGCGCGGGCTGTCAACCGCGGCTCCCTGCGCGGGCGGGTGCGCGTGCGAGGGCGGTTTCCAGCAGCCCGGGCCGGGTCTAGGGTTGCACCGTCAGGCAGGGGGGCGGACATGGACGACATGCCGGAACAGGCGCTCGGCTGGCACCGGGCGGGGCAGGGGGCGGCGCTGGTGACGGTGGTCGAGACCTGGGGATCGGCCCCGCGGCCCGCGGGCGCGCAGATGGCGGTGTCGGGCGACGGGCAGATCGCGGGGTCGGTGTCGGGCGGCTGCGTCGAAGGCGCGGTGGTGTTCGAGGCGCAGGCGGCGATGGCCGACGGGCGGTCGCGGGTGCTGACCTTTGGCGTGTCCGACGACGAGGCCTTTGCCGTGGGGCTGGCCTGCGGCGGCACGATCCGGGTGCTGGTGGAACCGGTGGGCGGCGCGCTGCCGGAACCGGTGCTGGCCGCGCTGGCGGACGCACGCGCGGCGCGGCGGCCCGTGGCGGTGGTGTCGCCCCTGTCGGGCGGGCTGGCCCGGCTGGCCGAACCGGGCGACCATGCCGAGCGGTTCCGCGCCGACCGGTCGGGGGTGGACCCGGATGGCGAGACCTTTGTCGCCATCCACAACCCGCCCCTGCGCATGGCCATCGTCGGCGCGGGCCACATCGCGCAGGCGCTCGCCCCCATGGCGCGGCTGGCGGGCTGGGACGTGACGCTGGTCGATCCGCGCGAGAGCTTCGCGTCGCCCGCGCGGTTCCCGGGCTTTCCTCTGGTCCACGACTGGCCCGATGCGGCGCTGGCGGTGCACGGGCTGGATGGGCGGGTGGCGGTCGTGACGCTCACCCATGACCCGAAGCTTGACGATCCCGCCATCGTGGCGGCCTTGCGCGGCGGGGTGCGGTATCTGGGCTGCCTGGGCAGTCCGCGGACCCATGCCAAGCGGGTGGAGCGGCTGCGCGCCGCGGGGGTCGCCGACGCCGACATCGCCCGGATCCATGCGCCCGTGGGCCTCGACATCGGGGCCAAGTCGCCGGGCGAGATCGCGGTGTCGATCCTGGCGCAGGTGACCCAGGTGCTGCGCCAGGGGGGCGTTGCGGGGGCGTGAAGGCGGCGTGAGGGGGCTTTCCCCGGCCGCCGCCCCGGCCTAGGTTCCCGCCCGACCAACCCACAGGGAGGCAGGGATGCAGGTATCCATGACCGTGAACGGCCAAACGGTCGCGGCCGAGATCGAGGGGCGCACCCTTCTGGTCGAGCTGCTGCGCGAAGGCCTGCGCCTGACCGGCACCCATGTGGGCTGCGATACCTCGCAATGCGGGGCCTGCACGGTCCATGTGGACGGGCTGCCGGTGAAGGCCTGCACCATGCTGGCCGCCGAGGCCGAAGGGTGCAGCGTGACCACCATCGAGGGGATGGCGAACGCCGACGGGACGCTCTCGCCCCTGCAGCAGGCGTTCAACGACCACCACGGCCTGCAATGCGGGTTCTGCACGCCGGGTATGGTGATGTCGGGGGCGGCCCTGCTGGCGGTGAACCCGAAGCCCACCGAGACCGAGGTGCGGCACTGGCTGGAAGGCAACCTGTGCCGCTGCACGGGGTATCACAACATCGTCAAGGCGATCATGGCCGCGTCGGGTCAACAGGTCGGGGAGACGGTCTGATGTACGCCTTCGACCTGATCCGCCCCCGCACCCTGGCCGAAGCCGTCGCCGCGCTGGCGGAAGACGGCGCGCAGCCCGTGTCGGGCGGGCAGACGCTGATCCCCACGCTCAAGGCGCGCCTGGCGCAGCCCGAACGGCTGGTGTCCCTGTGGAACATCCCCGAACTGCGCGGCATCTGCGAGGATGACGCGGGCCGCCTGTGCATCGGCGCGGCGACGACCCATGCCGCCGTGGCGGCGGGCGTGGCGGACCGGTTCCCTGCGCTGGCGCAGCTTGCAGGCGGGATCGGCGACCCCGCCGTGCGGTCGCGCGGCACCCTCGGCGGGTCGGTCGCCAACAACGACCCCGCGGCCTGCTACCCGGCCGCCGTGCTGGCGACGGGCGCGACCGTGGTGACCGACCGGCGCCAGATCGCGGCGGACGACTGGTTCCAGGGCATGTTCGCGACCGCGCTCGAGGAGCGGGAGATCGTGACCGAGGTCCGCTTCCCCGTGCCCGCCCGCGCGGCCTATGTGAAGTTCGTGCAGCCCGCGTCGCGCTTTGCCATGGTGGGCGTGTTCGTGGCGCAGTTCGCGGACGGCGTGCGCGTGGCCGTCACGGGCGCCGCCGAGGACGGCGTGTTCCGCTGGACGGACGCCGAGGACCGCCTGTCCGACCGGTTCGACGCGACCGTGCTGGAGGGGATGGCGCCCCCGGCCGACGGCATGATCGGCGACATCCACGCGACGCCCGCCTACCGGGCGCATCTGGTGGGCGTAATGACCCGGCGGGCCGTCGCCGCGGCGTGAGGCAAGGGCGAAAGGGGGGCTGTCTGCCCCCCGATCGGCGCACTGCGCCGGCCCGTGGACATGGTCCACGGGCGTTCGGGCCTGAACGATGTCCACTGGACATCGTTCCGGGCGGCCCTCACCCTCCCGAGGATACTTGGAGCATGTCGAAGCGGTCAGAGGGTCGCGAACAGGCCCTTGAGGCGCGCGGCCTCCGCATCAACGCCGAAGGGCGCGTTGACCATCGCAAGGCCCGCGCCGGTCATGCCGTGGCCGCGGCGGGCGGGGGGGAAGCGGACCTCGTGGACCGCGAAGCCGGGCAGGGCATGGGCGGCGAGCGCGTCCAGCATCGCGCGGTGGCGGGCGTCGGCCAGGACCGGATACCACAGCGCGATCACGCCCACGTTCCAGCGCCGGTGCACCTGCGCGACCAGCGCGGGCATGCGGTCGTAGTCCGACTTCACCTCCCAGCTCGGGTCGATCAGCATCATACCCCGGCGGGGCGTGGGGGGCGTCAGCGACAGGGCCAGCGCGAGGCCGTCGGTCGCGTGGATCGTGGCGCGGCGACCTATCGTGTCGGTCAGCGCGGCCCGTTCGGCGGGGTGTAGTTCAGCGAGGTGGATCGTGTCGTCCGGGCGCAGGAGCGCCGCCGCGATCTGGGGTGATCCGGGATAGGCCGCCGGTCCGTGCACCGCGCGGGTGGCGGCGAGCGCGCGGGCATAGGGGTGGTCGGTCGCGAACCAGTCCGCCACACCGGGGCGCAGGATGCCCGCCGCGGCCTCGCCCGTTCTTGCCGCCTCGGGGCCGTCGAGGGCATAAAGCCCCCGGCCGGCATGCGTCTCGATGTAGCTGAGCGGTTTCGGCTTGTCGGCCAGCCGGGCCAGCATCGACGCCAGAAGCGCGTGCTTCCAGACATCGGCCAGGTTCCCGGCGTGGTAGGCGTGCTGGTAGGACAGCATGGGTCCCGCTGCCTAACGGGACCCGGGATGGCGGCTCATTTCGGGCCGATCATCATCACCATCTGGCGGCCTTCGAGCTTGGGCATGTTCTCGACCTTGCCGATCTCGACCACGTCCGCCGCGACCCGTTCCAGAAGCGCGCGGCCCAGTTCCATATGCGCCATCTCGCGCCCGCGGAAGCGCAGGGTGACCTTCACCTTGTCGCCTTCTTCCAGGAACTTCGTCACCGAGCGCATCTTGACGTCATAGTCATGGGTATCGGTTCCGGGGCGGAACTTGATCTCCTTGATCTCGATGACCTTCTGCTTCTTGCGCGCCTC
>DBBA01000110.1 GCA_002291955.1 Rhodobacteraceae bacterium UBA996
CCCCCCCGCCTGGCCCCCAACCCTGCCGCGTTCCCCTCTGCGATCCCTACTCGGCCGCCTGCGCCTGACCCGCGTCCTGCGCGGCCAGCCAGCGCTCCGCTTCCAGCGCGGCCATGCAGCCCATGCCTGCACTCGTCACCGCCTGGCGATAGACATGGTCGGTGATGTCGCCCGCGGCGAAGACGCCGGGGATCGCGGTCTCGGTCGTGCCGGGCTTCACCTTCACATAGCCGCCGTGGTGCGTCTCGAGCTGCCCCTCGACCAGGCTCGACGCGGGTGCATGCCCGATCGCCACGAAGAACCCCGCGCAGGGCACGTCCTGCGTGGCCCCGGTCCGCACATGCTTCGCCCGCACGCCGGTCACGCCTGCGCCGCCCGGCTCGCCCAGCACCTCGACCACCTCGTGGTCCCAGATGACGTGGATCTTGGGGTGCTTGAACAGCCGGTCCTGCATGATCTTCTCGGCCCGGAAACTGTCGCGCCGGTGGACCACCGTCACCTTCGTGGCAAAGTTCGTCAGGAACAGCGCTTCTTCCACCGCCGTGTTCCCGCCGCCCACCACGACGATCTCCTTGCCGCGGTAGAAGAACCCGTCGCAGGTGGCACAGGCCGACACGCCGAACCCCTTCAGCCGGTCCTCGGACGGCAATCCCAGCCAGCGCGCCTGCGCGCCGGTCGCCAGGATCAGCGCATCGGCGGTGTAGGTCGTGCCGCTGTCGGCCTCGGCCCGGAACGGCCGCTGGCCCAGATCCAGCCGCGAGATATAGTCCGACACGACCTCGGCCCCCATGGCCTTGGCATGCTCCTCCATCCGCACCATCAGGTCCGGCCCCATCACATGGGTGTCGCCCGGCCAGTTCTCGACCTCGGTCGTGGTGGTCAGCTGGCCGCCCGGCTGCAGCCCCTGGATCAGAAGGGGCTTCAGCATCGCCCGCGCGGCATAGACCGCCGCCGTATAGCCCGCCGGACCCGACCCGATGATCAGGACGCGCGTGTGTCGGGTGTCGGTCATGGCCATGATCCTTTCGCCTTTTGCCCCGGTGCCGGATATGGTGGCACCGCGGGGCGGGGCGTCCCCCGCCCGTGTCATGTCCGGTATGCCCCGCGCGCCCGGCGGGGAAAAGGTGCAACGATGTCACTTTCCCTTGCCCGCGCCACCGCGGCCCTGGTCCTTGCCGCGCTGACCGCGCCCGCAGCGGCCCAGGATGCCGCCCTTCCCGCGGGCTGCACGCTGCGCGACCAGTCCGCCGTCATCCGGGTGCTCGTCTGCACCGAACCGCTCGACCAGGACGCGCTGGCCAAGGCCGGACGCGCCGCCTGCGCTGCCGCACGGCCCTGCGGCGCCTGGGTCTGGCCCGACCCCGCCGCCGCCCCCATCACGGCCCCCGCCAACCATGACGGCCTGACACCCGAGCAGATCGTGGCGTCCCTGGGTGTCTGGGTCGCCGAGGACGAGATGTTCATCTCCATCGACCAGGTCGCGAACTGACCCGCGCAACGGAAAAGGCCCGCGACGGGCGCGGGCCTTTCCTGTCTCGGCGTCCGACCGAAGGTCAGGCGGCCATCTGCCGGCGCCGCACCAGCGCGAAGGCACCGATCACGCCCAGCATCAGCGGCAGACCCGCCGGCAGCGGAACCACCGACGGATCGGTCGTGCCACCGCCGGTGTCGTCCACGATCTGGCCGATCTTGGCGGTGATCGCCGCTTCATAGGCCGCGAACGACGACACCGGGATCACGAAGCCCGTGGTCGTCGCATTCGGGATCGCCGACAGGTCCGACACGACCACGCCGTTGCTCGCGACCCCGGCGGTGCCAAGCCCCGCGATCCGCGCCATGTTGGCCAGTGCGCTGGAGCTCGACACCCCACCGCCCACGGCCTCGAAGCTGATCCCGTCCACGCCCGCGGTATTCGCGGCAAGCGCCGCACTTTCGGCCAGGGACTGGCTGTCGGGAACGCCGTCGGTGGTGATGTTGATCAGGGTCGTATCCCCGAACCCGCCCGTCGTGCTCGAGAACAGGCTGGCCATGGCGGTGATCGCCCCGGCCAGGTTCGTCCCGCCCGTCGTCGCGCTGCTCGACGCGCGCAGCGTGTTCTGCAGCGACACGATGTTCGCCGCCGTCACGATGGTCGGCGGGATGATCGTCGTCGAACTGCTCGAGAACCGCGTCACGGCGACCCGGTACTCGTTCGCGCCCGATGTCGGGATCGACCCCAGCGCCGTCGCAAGCGCATCACGTGCGTTGGCAAAGTCGGTGTCGGCCACGCTGCCGGAAAAGTCCAGAATGAAGCCCAGATCGATGGTCGCAGCCTGCGTGGCGGGTGTGCCGCCGAACAGTACTGCCACGGCCAGCGCACCGGCGCCGGCCAGTTTCTTCAGGAACATGTCCCCCTCCTTACTGTCATTGTCACTACAGCGCCACGGCGGTGCCGCGTCGCTGCCAGAAGTGTCGACCCGACTCGGGGATTAATCAATTGTTAACCCTCGCGGGATCGTGAGCCTTGCGTGATTTCGTGCGATCCGCCGCCGCGCGACCACACCCCCTTGTGCCGAAACGTGGACAATCTCGGCAGACCGCCGATCGGTGGCCATCAGGGGAAATTTTGTTGCGCTTGACCGCGCCTGCGCGTAACGGATGGGCGATTGCGCAAACATCGCCCTCTCGCCCCGCCTCGGACCCATGCCCGGACACAAGCTCGACCCCATCGACCGCCACATCCTGGCCGAGCTTCAGGCCGACGGCCGCATGACCAACGTGGAACTTGCCCGGCGCGTCGGCATCTCGGCCCCGCCCTGCCTGCGGCGCGTCCGCGCGCTGGAAGAAGCGGGCTACATCCGCGGCTACCATGCCGACGTGAACCCCCGCGAGCTCGGGTTCGAGGTGCAGGTGTTCGCCCAGGTCAGCCTGAAATCCCAGGCCGAGGTCGAACTCTCCGCGTTCGAGGCGCGCTGCCGCGCCTGGCCCTTGGTCCGCGAATGTCACATGCTGAACGGCGAGGTCGATTTCATCCTGAAATGCGTGGCGCCCGACCTGCCCACCTTCCAGACCTTCCTGACCGAGGAACTGACCGCCGCGCCGAACGTGGCCGGTGTGCGCACCAGCCTGGTCATCCGTGGCGCCAAGGACGACCCCGGCGTGCCCTTCGACGTGCTCGAGGCGCGGCTCGCGCGCAGCGCCTGAACCGCCGCCCCGCGTCAGGCGGCCGACACGTCGTCCAGATCCTCGGCCGACAGGCGCGGCAGGCGCAGGGGCCCGAAGCCCCCGCCGTTCAGGTGCGGGAACAGCGCCAGATACGCCCCCACCAGTTCCCGCGGCAGGCGCAGGCCCAGGTCGGTGCCGGGATGGAAGCTCTCGATCTCGACCCCGTTGGCGCGGAACGTGTGGTGGCTGGCAAAGGCGATGTGGAACACCTCGACCGTGGCCGCGGGCGTGACCGAGAAGATCGCCGATCCGTCGGCCAGCGCGCCCACGGGCAGAAGCGCGCCCGCGGCACCGACGCGGTTGCGGACGGCGGGCGTGCGCAGGCAGACCATCGCCCCCCCGCCCAGCATCAGGTCGGGCAGGGGCCGCCCGGGTCCCATCGCATCGGCGGGCAGCCGGTACAGCCGGTCATCGGCATCCGACCGGCGCTGGCCGCCCGGCCGCACCAGGATCGACCCTTTCCAGACCACCTGCTGCGGGCCGCCCGTCACCGTGTCCACCATGTCGCCCGGCATCAGGTCCTCGACCGCCGCCGCGCCGCCCGGCACGGCCACCAGCGTGCCCCGCGCCATGGCGCTGCAGGTCTCCAGGAACAGCGGCATCGCGGGAATCTCGCGCATCGCCTCCTCGACCCGGCCGTCCGGCGTCAGCCACGCGATCTGCGCCTCGCGCATCCGC
The DNA here is from genome assembly GCA_002291955.1 of Rhodobacteraceae bacterium UBA996. Taxonomy (GTDB): domain Bacteria; phylum Pseudomonadota; class Alphaproteobacteria; order Rhodobacterales; family Rhodobacteraceae; genus UBA996. The sequence continues at coordinate 3,883 of DBBA01000110.1, forward strand.
AGCACCGACCGGATCGCGCCCGCGGTTGCCGCGCGCACGGTCCAGGGTGATCCGCCCTGCTGGGCGGCGGCGGTCTTGCGCGGGTCCTGGGTGGCGGGCGGCGGGGTCGGGGGCATGGAACTCTCCGGTCGGCACAAATCAATTCTCGCAACACAGGGCGGCGCACGCCCCGTCCCCGACACCGGTCACGGGGCGGCACGGTCGCGCTCACGCGCCACGGCCGCCCGGGTCCGTCCGGGTCAGGTCGGTCTGACCTCCGAAGGTGGCGGACTTTGGGCAGGCTCAAGGAAAGCCTGCGAAGGCGCCCCGGAGGCCCGCGCGGGACAGGTGCGGCCCGTCCCTTGGCGCCCCGCGGCGCCACCCTGTCGTCCCCGGGGTCAGGCGGGCGGCGCCGCCGCCCCGTGCGCCGCGATCACCGCCGCCATCGCCAGCGGACTGCGCCGGTACAGGGCCAGTTCCGACTGCAACCGCAGCAAGAGGATCTCGCGCGTGGCCGTGTTCACCCCCGACACCGCCATCGCCTGATCCAGCACCGGACCGCCCCCCGCCTCGACATCGGCGACCAGGGCCGGGTGGTTCTGCGCCACGAACGCCTGCACCTCGCCTTGGCGCGGATTGTTCGTCGCCACCACGCATCCGGCGACCAGCAGGGCCGGCACGGCCAGCGTCATCCGCAGCAGGCGGCGTCGTGTGCAGACGGGGAGCATCGGCGGTCCTTCCGGCTTGACTTGTGGCCCCAGTCAGACCATACGGCGGGCTTCGCGCAAGGGGCCATGACGCCCCCTGCCGGAATTGGCGAAAACCCGCCCCCTGACCGGGGCGCGCTGCCCGCAGGCGCCGGAGATGTCCGGCACGAACACCCCGACGCCCGCATGGGCCACCCGGGGGGCCGCAGGGCGCGACAGACGGATGGACGAGACGATGTTTGCAGTCATGAAGACCGGCGGCAAGCAGTACCGGGTTCAGGCGGGGGACACCCTCCGCGTCGAGAAACTGGCGGCTGCCGCGGGCGAGACGGTGCAGTTCAACGAGGTGCTGATGGTGGGCTCCACCGTCGGCGCGCCCACGGTCGCGGGCGCGGGCGTGCAGGCCACGGTCGTGGACCATGTGAAAAGCGACAAGACGATCCACTTCGTCAAGCGCCGCCGCAAGCACTCGTCGCAGCGCACCAAGGGCCACCGTCAGCAGCTGACGCTGGTGAAGATCACCGAAGTCCTGGCCTCGGGCGCGGACGGCAGCGGCGTGAAGGCCGCGCTCGGCGCCACCGAAGCCAAGCGCGCGAACTGAGGAGGACCGACAGATGGCACACAAGAAGGCAGGCGGTTCGTCCCGCAACGGCCGCGACTCCGCCGGTCGGCGCCTTGGCGTCAAGCTTTACGGCGGCGAGGCCGCGATCCCCGGCAACATCATCGTCCGCCAGCGCGGCACCAAGGTGTTCCCGGGCAACGGCGTGGACATGGGCCGCGACCACACGCTGTTCGCCGTGACCACCGGCCGTGTGACGTTCCACAAGGGCCTCAAGGGCCGCACCTTCGTGTCGGTCCTGCCCGTGGCAGACGCCGCCGAGTAACCCGGGGAACGATCCGCAGGATCATCGGGGGGCCGGCGGGACAACCGCCGGCCCCTTCGCTTTGGTACCGTTTGCGTGACGCCGCTTGTGCGCAGAGCGTGCTGCAACCACCTGTCAAGGAAATGCCACCATCCTGTGACATTCCCCGGGCAGGAGGGACCGGCGCATGGTGGGGCAGGGCCGCAGGCCCGTCCGTATCGGGAGGCAAGACATGATCCTCGACCAGACCCCGGCGACCGAGGCCGGCCAGCCCGTCATCCGGACGGACCGCTTCGTGCTGCGCCCCGTCCGCGCGTCCGACGCGGGGCTTCTGGCGCTCTATGCCGGGGACGTGCGCGTGGCCCGCGCCACCCGGTCCATCGCCCATCCCTTGCCCCCCGGCGCCACCGAAGCCTTCATCGCCCGGTCGCAGG
>DBBA01000274.1 GCA_002291955.1 Rhodobacteraceae bacterium UBA996
GCCCTACCCCGCCACGCGCCGCCCCCGCCGCCCGGCCAGCGCCACCGCGCCCAACCCCAGAAGCAGCAACGGCGCCGCGGCCGGCAGCGGCACGGGGGTCAGCCCGGGGTCGCGCGTCTCGATCGTCAGGCGGATGAAATCGACCTGGAACGGCCCGATGACCTGCGGGTTGTCCGAGAACTGCAAGATGCGCGACCGGTCCAGGCTGACCGCCCCGTCCGCCAGCAGCGGAAAGAAGAACGACGACAGCGACACGCTGATCTCGTCGATCTCGGTGTGACCCACGGGCCGGTCGGGGATCTGGCCGAACAGGTTGCCCGAGATGATGTCGCTCCCGTCCAGGAAGATGCGGTTGGGGTCCGCGCGCCCGACCCGCAGCCCGGCCACCCGCAGGGTCAGCGTCGCCGACAGGATCTCGCCGGTCACGGCAAAGGGCGCGAACGACCCCGTTGGCCGGAACTGCGGCTGGTTCAGGCTGTCGGTGAACATCGGCGCATCGGTGAACGCGGCATCACCGGCGGTGGCGTTCACCGCCGCGATCTGGGCGGTGCTCAACGCGCCCGAGGTCACGCCGACCCCGAAACCGTCGTCATCGCCGTAAAGCGCCACGATGGTCGCGGCCTGCGCGGCGGGCGCACACAAAAGACAGGCAAGGGCAAGGCGAAGAAACATGGGATACTCCGACACATGAATGGATGCCCTGAAATCTCCGGGGGGCGTTCCCGCAGATGCAGGGTCACCCGATCCTGCCGTTGCGTCAACAGAAGTTAACGCAACACGCCGCCGGACCGGTCCCCGGCCCGCATCCGCGTCACCCCAGCGCCCACCCCGCCAGCACCGCGCCCCAGACCACGGCCCAGGCGACCCCCGCCAGCAGCACCGCCGCCGATGCCGCATCCTTGGCCTGCCCGGCCAGCGGGTGGCGGTCGGGCATGGCCAGGTCCACCGTGCGCTCGATGGCGGTGTTCAGCGCCTCGATGGCCAGCACCACCAGCCCCAGCCCGATCACTGCGCCCCGCGCGCCCCAGTCCAGCGGCAGCACGAACGCCAGCACCATCGACAGGCCGTTCACCCAGACCCACAGCCGGAACGCCCGCTCCCCCTGCCAGCAGTCTGCCAGCCCCGCGGCGGACCAGCGCGTGCGGTCCACCAGATGCTTCAGCAGTCCACCCATCACCCCCCCACCGCATCATGCCCATAGACCGCGTCCAGCCGGTCGCGCATCAGCGACGGCCGCAGCCGCAGGATGGCCAGCTTCAACGCCGCCGCCCCGTGCAGGTGATACAGCCCCGCATTGGCCCTGCTGGCCGCCTGGATCGCCGACGTGCGCGGTCGCCGCTCCGCCTGATACGCGGCCAGCGCGGCGGGCGTCGCACCCCCCGCCACATGCCGGGCCAGCGCCGCCGCGTCCTCGATCGCCTGCGCGGCGCCTTGCGCCATGAACGGCAGCATTGGATGCGCCGCATCGCCCAGCAGGGCCACACGGCCGTCCACCCAGCGCGGCAGGGGATCGCGGTCGAACAGCCCCCACAGGTGGCAGGCGTCCACCGCCGCGATCACCCCCGCGACCGGCGCCGCCCAGCCCGCGAAGGCGCGCGCCAGGTCCGCCGGATCACCCGCCTGGCGCCAGTCCTCCTCGGCCCAGGCCGCGCGCTCCTCGACCGCCACCAGGTTCACCAGCGCGCCCCCCCGCAGCCGGTACAGGACCGCATGCCGCCCCGGTCCGCAGAACACCGCAGCGACCGGGGACACCAGACCCTGGGGCAGCCGGTCCGCAGGCACCACCGCGCGCCAGGCGACCTGCCCGGTGAACCGCGGCGGCGCGTCGCCCAGCATGGCCGCCCGCACCGCCGACCGGATGCCATCCGCGCCGACCAGCAGATCGACCGCCCGGTCGCCGTCCGACGTCAGCACCCGCGCCCCGCCATCCGCATAGCCCGTCACCCGCGTGGCCACCGTCACCACCACGCCCGCATCGCGCGCGGCCTCCAGCAGCGCTGCCTGCAGGTCGGCCCGGTGGACATGCACGTACGTCGCCCCCCAGCGCGCCCGCGCCGCATCGCCCAGCGCCACCGCGCCATGCAGCGCCCCCGTGCGCCAGTGCCGCAACTCGGCCGCCTGCGGCAGGAACCCCTCGGCCTCCACCCGGCCCGCGACGCCCAGCGCATCCAGCACCCGCATCGCATTGGGGCTCATCTGCAACCCCGCGCCCACCTCGGCCAGCCCCTGCGCCGCCTCGATCACCTCGACCGCCCAGCCGCGCCGCGACAGCGCCAGCGCCGCCGCCAGCCCGCCGATTCCCGCCCCCGCCACGACCGCGCGCATGCCTGTCCTCCTGCCCGCAGCCTGACCGCGCCCCTGCCCGGCTGCAACCCACCTCTCTGTGTACAGAATCCCCCGGAAACCGGCCCCACAATCCCCGCCTTGGCAGATCATTCCTGCCAATGTATACAACCCCATCCTCAGGACACCGCCCATGCCCCGCCCGACGCAATCCACCGCCGCCCTGACCGACCTGCGCGACATGGTCCTGTCGGGCGAACTCGCCCCCGGCGAACGCCTGCCCGAGGTGCACCTGTCCGAACGCCTCGGCCTGTCCCGCACGCCCTTGCGCGAAGCCCTCACCCGGCTGGAACAGGAGGGGCTTCTGGAACGCGCGCCCACCGGCCTCGGCTATGTCGTGCGCGGCTTCACCTGGGCCGATGTCGCCGACGCGATCGAGATCCGCGGCGTGCTGGAAGGCACCGCCGCGCGCCTTGCTGCCGAACGCGGCCCCGCGCCCGCCC
>DBBA01000134.1 GCA_002291955.1 Rhodobacteraceae bacterium UBA996
CGGCCTTCACCGGAGGGATACCCCGACTCCGGCACACCATCGCATGCAAGAATGTCATGTCTTGCTTTTCTGTCAATCCAAACTGACAGTTCGCCCTCAGAAATCCCAGTCGGCATCCTCGGTCGCGACCGCCTTGCCGATGACATAGCTGGAGCCGGAGCCCGAGAAGAAATCATGGTTCTCGCTGTCGGGGCTGAGGGCGGCAAGGATTGCCGGGTTCACCTCGCAGGCGGCCGGGGGGAACAGCGCCTCAAACCCCAGGTTCTGCAGCGCCTTGTTGGCGTTGTAGTGAAGGAACGCCTTCACATCCTCGGTCAGGCCGATGCCGTCATAAAGTTCCTCGGTGTACTTCGCCTCGACCTCGTAGAGATCGAACATCAACGCAAAGGCGAAGCCCTTCAGCACCGCGCGCTCGGTCTCGGGCAGGCGTTCGCAGGCACGCTGGAACTTGTAGCCGATGTAGTAGCCGTGGATCGCCTCATCCCGGATGATCAGGCGGATCAGGTCGGCGGTATTGGTCAACTTGGCACGGCTCGACCAATACATCGGGAGGTAAAAGCCCGAGTAGAACAGGAAGCTTTCCAGGAACACGCTGGCAATCTTGCGCCGCATTGGGTCGGCCGCGGCGTCGTATTCATCCAGGATCAGCCGCGCCTTGGCCTGCAGATGCGGATTTTCTTCGGACCAGCGGAAGGCCTCGTCGACCTCCTTGGTCAGGCAGAGGGTTGAAAAGATCGAGGAATAGGACCGCGCATGAACCGCCTCCATGAAGGCGATGTTGGTCAGCACCGCCTCTTCATGCGGGGTCTGGGTGTCGGCCAGCATCGCAGGCGCGCCGACCGTGTTCTGGATCGTGTCGAGCAGGGTCAGACCGGTGAAGACGCGGATCGTCAGTGCGCGCTCTTCGGGGCGCAGGGTGGCCCAGCTTTGAACGTCGTTCGACAGCGGCACCTTCTCTGGCAGCCAGAAGTTGACCGTCAGGCGGTTCCAGACTTCGAGATCCTTGTCATCCTCAAGCCGGTTCCAGTTGATGGCGCGCGGAATGGCGCGGGTGTGGATCATGTCTTTCATCGCATGCCTCACAAGGTGCAGGAAACGCAGCCCTGCACTTCCGTCCCTTCAAGGGCGGTCTGGCGCAGGCGGACGTAATAGATGGTCTTGATGCCCCGCTTCCAGGCGTGGATCTGGGCGCGGTTGATGTCGCGGGTCGTGGCCTCGGCCGGAAAGAACAAGGTCAGCGACAGACCCTGATCGACATGCTCGGTCGCTGCGGCGTAAGTCTCGATCAAGGCTTCAGGGCCAATCTCATAGGCGTCGCGGTAGTATTCGAGATTGTCATTCGTCATGAACGGCGCGGGGTAATAAACCCGCCCGATCTTTCCCTCTTTGCGGATCTCGATCTTCGACACGATCGGGTGGATCGAGGAGGTGGAGTTGTTGATATAGCTGATCGACCCCGTCGGCGGCACCGCCTGAAGATTGCGGTTGTAAAGCCCGTCCTTCATCACGGCGGCTTTCAACGCAGCCCAATCCTCACGGCTGGGCAGGGTCACGCCAAATCGCTCGAACAGCGCTTGCACCGTGTCGGGTTCTGGCAGCCAGTCACGGGTGACGTATTTGTCGAAGAACGAGCCGTCGGCATACTTTGATGCCGAGAATCCCTTGAAGCTTTGACCCTTCTCCCGCGCCAGTGCGTTCGATGCACGGATCGCGTGATAGGCCACGGCGGCAAAATAGGCGCGGGTGAAATCGATGCCCTCCGCGCTGCCATAGTGGATACGCTCACGCGCAAGGAAGCCGTGCAGGTACTTCTGCCCAAGGCCAACGGCATGCGCCTCGTCGTTGCCACGCCGGACCGAGGGGACCGAGTCGATGGCCGACATTTCTGACACTGCGGTCAGCGCGCGGATCGCCGCCTCCACCGTGCCACCGAAATCCGGGCCGTCCATTGTGGCCGCTATGTTCAGAGAGCCAAGGTTGCAGGAAATGTCGGTGCCAAGGTGGCGATAGCTGAGGTCGTCGTTGAACTCTGACGCCTCGTTCACCTGAAGGATTTCCGAACAGAGGTTCGACATCGCAATCCGCCCCGCGATGGGGTTGGCGCGGTTCACCGTGTCTTCGAACATGATGTAGGGATAGCCGCTCTCGAATTGGATCTTGGCCAGCGTCTGGAAGAATTCGCGCGCGTTGATCTTCTTCTTGCGGATGCGCTTGTCGCCCACCATCTCGTCATACTTCTCGGTCACCGAGATATCCGAGAAGGGGACACCATAGGCCTTCTCCACATCATGGGGCGAGAAGAGATACATCTCCTCGTTCCGCTTGGCCAATTCAAAGGTGACGTCCGGGATCACCACGCCAAGGCTCAGTGTCTTGATTCGGATCTTTTCATCCGCGTTTTCGCGCTTGGTATCCAGAAAGCGCAGGATGTCGGGGTGATGCGCGTTCAGATAGACCGCGCCTGCGCCCTGGCGTGCGCCCAGCTGATTGGCGTAGCTGAACGAATCCTCCAGTAGCTTCATCACGGGGATCACGCCCGAGGATTGGTTCTCGATACCCTTGATGGACGCACCATGCTCGCGGATATTGGTCAGCATCAGGGCAACGCCCCCGCCGCGCTTGCTGAGTTGCAGGGCGGAATTGATGCCGCGCCCGATGCTTTCCATGTTGTCTTCAAGCCGCAAGAGGAAGCACGAAATCAGCTCTCCCCGCGAGGATTTTCCCGCGTTCAGGAAAGTGGGCGTGGCGGGTTGGAACCGGCCCGTGATGATCTCGTCCATGAAGCGCATGGCGAGGGCCTCGTCCCCGCGCGCCAGCGTCAGGGCAACCATGACCACGCGATCCTCGTAGCGCTCAAGGTATCGCTGCCCGTCCCGCGTTTTCAGCGTGTAGCTCGTGTAATACTTGAAGGCGCCGAGGAAGGTCGGAAAGCGGAACTTGCGAGCGTAGGCCGCATCCCAGATCGCGCGCTGGAAGTTGCGGGAGTACTGGTCCAGCACCTGCGCCTCGTAATAGCCCTCGTCCACCAGATAACGCAGCTTTTCCTCCAGGTTGTGGAAGAAGACCGTGTTCTGATTGACGTGCTGCAGGAAATACTGCCGCGCAGCCATGCGGTCGGCGACAAAGCGGATGTTACCCTCCCCGTCATAGAGGTTCAGCATCGCATTGAGCGCGTGATAGTCGAACGTCTCCGGCTTGGCAGTATCAAGCATCGTCCCAGAGCTCCTCTGCCAGTCGAACAACAAGATCGAGCTTTCGGCGCTGGTCGTCCTCGGTGATAGCGTTGCCTTCCTCGGTCGAGGCAAAGCCGCATTGCGGGGCGATGCCCAGTTGCTCCATCGGAACGTATCGGGATGCCTCGTCGAACCGACGCTTCAGCATCTCCATGTCTTCGAGTTCGGGCGTCTTGGTGGTGATGAAGCCCGGCAGCACACGTTTCGAACCCTTGGGCAACAGCGCCAAGGGCTCCAGCCCGCCGGCGCGATCAGTGTCGTACTCCATGAAATAGACATCCACCGAGGTCCGGTTGAAGATCGCGTCGGCTGCTGCGTCATAGCCGCCGGTGGCCACGAAGGTCGATCTGAAGTTGCCGCGGCACATGTGCATGCCGATCGTCATGTCGGTGGGCCGGTCCTTGATCGCCTCCTCAAGCATCCAGGCGTAGCGGTCGATCAGCCAATCCGGATCCTGCCCCATCGAGCGACGAATCTCGCGCTGCTTCTCGTCGGCGAGATACGCGAAGAAGATATCGTCTAGCTGAAGATAGCGGCAACCCGCGGCATAGAAGCCTGCGACGGCGTCGCGGTAGCAGGCCGCGATGGCCGCCATGAAAGCGTCCGGGTCGCGGTAAGGGGCGTAGTGGATATTGTCCGGAGTCACACGGAAGTGAACGGCGGACGGGCCCGGGATCGAAATCTTCGGCGTGACCTTGGTATGCGCCGCGAGGAAGCGGAAATGATCCAGCATCGGATGGTCAGCCGGAAAGGAAAGCGGCCCGGTGATCTGCGGCACCTTGGTGATCGTGGCACCCTTGAAGCCGAGCGCATCGCTGCCGGTGTCCACGATGTCGAGGCCGTCCAGCATGTCCATGTAGTCGTAATGCCAGAAGGACCGGCGCGCCTCGCCATCCGTCACCACGCCAAGGCCGACAGCTTCCTGCAGGGCAATCAGGTCCGGGATCGCGGCATCCTCCACCGCGCGCAGGTCGGCGCCGGTGGTGCAGGCGGCACGCGCAGCGATGATCGGGGCGGGCCGGAGGAGGCTGCCGACATGGTCTGCGCGGAACATCGCTTTCGTCATCGTCTCTTCTTCCTTTCTCTCACAAGCGGTCTCCCGTGGCCTCGGGCGAGACCTGGCAGCGTGGGTGTCACGCGGCGGCGCTGGACCTCCAGAATCGGTCGAGTCCCGCGCGGACGCGGGCGCTATCAGTTTCGGTCCCTGCCAGTTCAAAGCTGGCTAGCCAGGGCACCTCGCATTTCTGCGCGATGACCCGCCCGGCGAGAGCGAAGGTCGCACCGAAATTGCGGTTGCCGGCGGCGATGACGCCACGCAGCAGGGCCCGGCGGTCCGGGTCGTTCAGAAAGGCGATGACCTGTTTCGGCACGGCGCCCTTGCCTTCGCCATCGGCATAGGTCGGGCAGATCAGCACAAAAGGGGCGTCGGGGGCGGGCATGGGGTCTTCGCTGCGGATCGGGATGCGCAAGGCGGGCAAGGCCAGCCGTGCCACAAAGCGCGCCGTATTGCCCGACCCCGACGAGAAGTAGACCAGCCCGCCCATCGACATCACGCGAGACGGCTGATCATGTCGGGCCGAAAGTCGGCCCAGTGCGCCTCGCCCGCGATCACGACGGGAGCCTGCCGGTAGCCTAGTGCAGTGACAAGCGCGAGGGCGTCGGCATCCTCGGTCAGGTCGATCAGGCTATAGCCGATGCCGCGGGCATCCAGCGCGCGGGTGGTGGCGGTGCATTGCACGCAGGCAGGTTTCGAATAGACGGTAATGCTCATGGCCTTCTGTCCCGGTTGATGTGTCTTGCGGGCAGAAGGCACGTCACAGGCCGGCCCAGGCCGCCTGTCGTTCTCGCGCGCCCCGTGCCCGCCGCACGGTTTCGTCATCTTCCGTCAGGGCAGGTCTCCTGGCTTGCGGGTCGGGGCTTGGCTGGCCTTCCCGGGCGGACCCAGTGGCGTTGTCAGCTTCGCTCGCCGCTTACAGTTGCGGGGGCAGCGCCGGATTTGAACCGGCTTCCCTTTTCATCCCCGACTCGCGCCGGGAAACCATGACACAATCAATAGACACGCGACCGGCAAGCCTGTCAACATATTGTATAGGTCAGGCAGCCTCGCGAGAGGGTGCTGCGACGGGCACGTAGTTCAGGATAGGGGCTAGCCAGCGTTCTGCCTCGGCCATCCTCATGCCCTTGCGCGCTGCATAGTCGCCCACCTGGTCGCGTTCGACCTTGGCCACGCCGAAATAGTAACTCTCCGGGTGCCCGATATAGAGGCCCGAGACCGACGAGCCCGGCCACATTGCCATGCTTTCCGTCAGGGTGACGCCGGTCGCCACTTCGGCGTCGAGCAGCCGGAAGAGAGTCAGCTTCTCGGTATGGTCGGGCTGGGCGGGATAGCCTGGCGCAGGCCGGATGCCACGATAGGGCTCGCCCACCAGTTCGTCGGGCCGGAAGGCCTCGTCGGGCGCATAGCCCCAAAGCGCGCGGCGCACACGTCGGTGCAGCATCTCTGCCATCGCCTCGGCATAGCGGTCGGCCAAGGCCTTCACCAGGATCGCGGAGTAGTAGTCGTTCGCGAGGTCATAGGCTTCGGCGATTGCGGCCTCTTCGGGGCCCGCCGTCACGACAAACCCGCCAACATAATCGGGCGTGCCTTCCGGGGCGACAAAGTCCGACAGGGCGACATTCGGGCGCCCCTCGCGCTTGGAATGTTGCTGGCGCAGGGTGTGCAAAGTGGCCAGCGTCCGGCCGCGATCCTCACCGGTGAACAGACGGATGTCGTCCCCGACGCTGTTGGCGGGCCAGAAGCCGACCACAGCGCGGGGGCCGAACCAGCGCTCGCCGATGATCCGCTGCAGCATGGCCTGCGCATCTGAAAACAGCGCCCGCGCTGCCTCACCCTGTTTCGGGTCATCAAGAATACTGGGGTAGATGCCCTTCAGCTCCCAGGTCTGGAAGAACGGTGTCCAGTCGATGTAGCGGGCGATTTCCGCTAGATCCCAGTCGTCGATCACCCGAGTGCCCAGGAAAGACGGCGCAGGCACCTTGTAATCCGCCCAGTCGATCCGCAAAGCATTGGCCCGCGCGGCGGCCAACGGCAGCCGCTCCTTTGCGCGTTCGGCACGTTCGTGGCGTTCGGCCACCTCGGCATACTCCGCGCGGATTGCGGCAGTGTAGTCGGCCTTCTGGCTGTCTGACAGCAGCGCCCCCACAACTCCCACCGCGCGGCTGGCATCCACCACATAGACCGCAGGCCCCGCATAGCGCGGCGCGATCTTGACGGCGGTATGCACCTTGGAGGTGGTCGCCCCGCCGATCAGCAGCGGGATCGTGAACCCCTCGCGCTGCATCTCGGAGGCCAGATGCACCATCTCGTCCAGCGAGGGAGTGATCAGGCCGGACAGGCCGATGGCATCGACCTTTTCCTCGCGCGCGACCTGCAGGATCTTCTGCGGCGGCACCATCACGCCAAGGTCGATGATCTCATAGTTATTGCAGGCCAGGACGACACCGACGATGTTCTTGCCGATGTCATGGACATCACCCTTGACGGTCGCCATCAGGATGCGACCCGCGGTCTGTCGGCCGTCGCCGCCATTCAGGCGCTTTTCCTCTTCCATGTAGGGCAACAGAACGGCAACCGCCTGTTTCATCACGCGGGCCGATTTCACCACCTGCGGCAGGAACATCTTGCCCGCGCCAAAGAGGTCGCCCACCACATTCATCCCCGCCATCAGCGGGCCTTCGATCACGTCGAGCGGTCGGGCTGCGGCCTGCCGCGCCTCTTCGGTGTCGGCCTCGATGAATTCGGTGATGCCGCCGACCAGCGCATGTGCCAGACGCTTTTCCACCGGCCAGTCGCGCCAGGCCAGATCGCGCACCTTTTCCTCGCGCGCGCCGCCCTTGAAGCGGTCGGCAAGCTCCAAGAGCCGCTCCGTCGCCGTTCCGCCCCCCTTCGGCTTGCGGTTCAGGACCACATCCTCGCAGGCCTCGCGCAGGTCGGGGTCGATCTGGTCATAGACCGCCAACTGGCCCGCGTTGACGATGCCCATGTCCATGCCCGCCTTGATGGCATGATACGGGAGCACCGCATGCATCGCCTCGCGCACGGGTTCATTGCCGCGAAAGCTGAAGGACAGGTTCGACACCCCGCCCGAGACATGGGCATGGGGCAGGTTGGCCCGGATCCACCGCGTCGCCTCGATGAAATCGACGCCGTAATTGTCATGTTCCTCGATCCCCGTCGCCACGGCGAAGATATTAGGGTCGAAGATGATATCCTCGGGCGGAAAGCCCACCTCCTCGGTCAGGATGCTATAGGCCCGGGCGCAGATCTGGGTCTTGCGCTGGAAGGTGTCGGCCTGTCCTGTTTCGTCAAAGGCCATGACGACGACGGCCGCGCCATAGGCCAGACACAGGCCCGCATGGTGGCGAAACGCGTCCTCGCCTTCCTTCAGGCTGATCGAATTGACGACGGGCTTGCCCTGGTCGCATTTCAGGCCGGCCTCGATCACCTCCCATTTCGAACTGTCGATCATCACTGGAACGCGGGCGATGTCGGGTTCAGAGGCGACGAGATTCAGAAACTCGACCATGGCCTGTTTGCTGTCGATCAGGCCTTCGTCCATGTTGATGTCGATGATCTGCGCGCCGTTTTCCACCTGATCGCGCGCCACCTCCAGCGCCGCGGCATAGTCGCGGTTCACGATCAGCTTGCGGAACTTCGCGCTGCCGGTGACGTTCGTGCGTTCCCCGATGTTGACGAAGGGAATGTCGGGGGTCAGGACAAAGGGCTCCAGCCCTGACAGGCGAAGGTACCGGGTCATGCGGCCACCTTGCGCGGGGCAAAGGGAGCGACGGCGTCCGCGATGGCGCGGATGTGGTCGGGCGTAGTGCCGCAGCAGCCGCCGACGATGTTCACCAGCCCCTCGCGGGCGAAATCGGCAACCTGTGCGGCAGTCTGGTCGGGCGTTTCGTCATACAGGCCGAAGGCATTGGGCAGCCCGGCATTGGGATAGGCGCAGATGCGGGTGGGCGCCACGCCCGCCAGTTCGGCCAGATGCGGGCGCATCGCGCTGGCGCCAAGGGCGCAGTTCAACCCCACGGTGAAGGGCCGCGCATGGGCGACCGAGTGCCAGAAGGCGGTGGGCGTCTGGCCCGAAAGGGTCCGCCCCGAGGCATCGGTGATCGTGCCCGAGATCATCATGGGAAGCGTGACACGCGTCGCGGCAAAGGCCTGAAGGCAGGCAAAGATCGCGGCCTTGGCGTTCAACGTGTCAAAGATCGTCTCGATCAGGGTCAGGTCCGCGCCGCCTGGGATCAACCCCGTCACCTGCTGGCCATAGGCGGTGGCGAGGTCATCGAAGGTGACGGCCCGGTAGCCAGGATTGTTCACTTCGGGCGACAGGCTTGCGGTCCGGTTCGTCGGGCCGATGGCGCCCGCAACAAAACGCGGCCGACCGTCGATGGCCGTAGCCCGGTCCATCGCCCGCCGCGCGATCCGCGCGCCTTGAGCGTTCAGGTCGGACACCGCCTTTTCCAGCCCGTAATCGGCCTGCGCGATGGTGGTGGCGGAAAAGGTGTTCGTCTCGACGATGTCCGCACCCGCCATGGCATAGCGGAAGTGGATCTCTTCGACTGCCTGCGGCTGGGTCAGGATCAGAAGGTCGTTGTTGCCCTTCTGCGGATGGTCGGAATGATGCGCGCAGGCGCAGCCACCCGCGCCGCGGTAATCCTCTTCCGACAGGCCCAGCGTCTGGATCTGCGTCCCCATCGCGCCATCGAGGATCAGGATGCGCTGCTGCGCGAGCGCCTCCAAGGCGGCCACTGCCGGCGTGATTGTCCTTGCGTGATGCGTCAAACCGCTGCTCCCGATCCTTTGATGGCCGATCGCAGACGATATCAGAGGTAAAGCTATGTCGGAAAACTCATAATTCTCCGGATTAACATGAAAGCTGCTCATGAACGCAGTGGATGGAGCGGGGCCGTGGAAGGACCGGACCTTGGCCCATCCAGCCCGGCCGCGCGTGCCTCGTGAAGGCGGTTTCGCTCAGACCTCGACCACAACCTTCCCGATTGGGTTCGAACAACAGGCAAGGACAAAGCCCGCGGTGATCTCGTCATCGCTGATGCCCCCGTTGTGCACCATGTGGACCTCGCCTTCGGTCTTCTTCACTTTGCAGGTGCCACAAAGGCCGAAGGTGCAGCCCGACGGGATGTTCAGGCCGGACCGCTTTGCCACGGCAAGGATCGTATCCGTCTGCGCACACGGCGCCGAGACGCCGCTGGCCGCAAAGGTGACAAGCGCGCCGGTATCTGCATCGGGCACCACATCGTCGTGAACCGGCGCTTCGGCCTCGGTCCGGACCGGGGCGCCGAAACTCTCCTGATGGTAGCGCGCCATGTCGAAGCCCAGCGACGCCAGCATCTCGCGCACCCCTTGCATGAAGGGCTCGGGACCGCAGCAGAACACCGCGCGCTCCAGATAGTCCGGCGCCATCAGGCCCAGCATGATCTGGCTAAGGCGGCCCTGATAACCGTGCCAGGTGCGGAAGGGATCGGGTTCCTCGACCGTGAAGCGCAGCTTCAGCCCAGGCACGCGGTTGGCGAAATTCTCCAGCCGCTCGCGGAAGATTATCTCTGACGGGCGGCGGGCGGCGTGGACAAAGACGATGTCCGGCATCTCGCCCGAATCCCAGGCCCAGGTCGTCATCGACATCATCGGCGTGATGCCTGAACCGGCCGAGATGAACAGGTATTTCCGCGCCGGGTGGCGGTGAAAGCTGAAGATGCCCGAGGGGCCATAGGCCTTGATCTTCATGCCCGGTTTCAGGTGATCCAGCATCCAGCGCGTGCCGATGCTGTCCTTCTGCGCCTTGACCGTCACGCTGATCGACAGGGGCCGCGAGGGCGACGAGCTGATCGTATAGGTGCGCTGCACATTTCCGCCGGGAACGGGCAGGTCCAGCGTCACGAACTGCCCCGGCTGATAGTCGAACCACGCGCCCGACGGCGCACGGAAGGTGAAGGTCGCGGTGTCGGCGGCGTCGGGCACCACCATCGCACATTCGAGCGGCTCGGCATCCGACCACGGCCGCGCGGTCCAGTTCTGTTGCGGGGCCATGCGCCTACTCCGCCGCCAGCGCCGGTTCGGGGGCCAGCCGACCCGAAAGCGTGCCGCAATACCAGTCGATGAACTGGATCACGCCCTCTTCATGGATCGTCGAATAGGGACCGGGTTCATAGGCGGGCGACAGGATGCCAAGCTGGTTCTGCTCGACCACCAGCCGATCCTCATCATTGGTGGCAAGCCAGACCTCGGTCAGGGTCTTCAGATCATAATCCACCCCCTCGACCGCGTCCTTGTGGACGAGCCAGGTCGTGGTGACCTCAGTCTCGGTGGGGCTGATCGGCAGCACGCGGAAGGTGATCGCATTATCGGCCAGGAAGTGGTTCCAGGTGTTGGGATAGTGATACATCAGCAGGCTGCCGGCGTCGTTGAAGGGCATCTCGCCCATGCGCCGGGCCACGGCGGCCTTGGTCGTCATCGTGTAGCTTTCGGCGTTGTTCAACAGCGGCACACGCGCCAGCCGCCACTGGAAATCCGGCGCATGGACAAAGCGCGACGGCAGGCCCGCGCCCTCGCACCGCTGCCAATGGTCGAGGATCTCGGGGCTGGCCGAATGCGGCCCGTCCATCGCGCCGATCTTGGGGTTGTCGGAAAACGTCCGGCACAAGGACGGATGCGAGCCCGAGCAGTGATAGCACTCGCGGTTGTTCTCCATCACCAGCTTCCAGTTGCCCTTCTCGACGATGGTCGAGGAGAAGGCGACCTTGGCGTCCTTCAGCCTTGAGGGCGCAAGATAGGTCATGGCGGTGCGGGCAAGGTCGGCGATCGGCGGCGGCACTTGCGCAAGGCAGATGTAGACGACACCGCCCAGATCGGCGCAGTGCACCTTCTTCAGACCATGGGCGGCCGGGTCAAAGCCCTCGCCCATGTCGCGGGCGTAAAGGAGCTTGCCATCAAGATCGAAGGTCCACTGGTGGTAGGGGCAGACGATCCTGGGCGCAGACCCTTCCGCCTTGGCGCAGAGCTTCTGACCGCGATGGCGGCAGACGTTGTGAAAGGCGCGGATCATGCCGTCGGCCCCTCTGACGACCACGACCGGATAGGTGCCGACCTGCATCGCGGCATAGGACCCGGCCTTGGCCAGTTGCGCCGACGGGACGGCGAACAGCCACTCCTTGTACCAGATCTGCTCCAGATCGGTGCGATAGACCCCGTCATCGCAGTAAAGGTTGTGGCTGAGAGAATGGTTCGGGCGGCGATTGGCGATATCCCGCGCGATGTCGTTGGCGTTCAGCATCTTGTCCTCGCTTCCCGGCACCCCCGCCGGGGTTCGCTGGTAAAGCGACGGGAATGGGTCATGCAGCCGCCAGCCGCACGCCCGACCGCCCGCCGCGGGTGACGTTCCTGCTGCAAGGCTGGTTTCCGGACTTGCGGAAGCGGGCCTTGCGGCCCCGTGCGCGACGCCTTCCCGGGCTCCTCCCAGTGGCTGTTGTCGCGCCCTCTCCCGTCACCGTTGCGGGGGCAGTGCCGGTTTTCCACCGGCTTCCCAATTCTCCGCTGTCGCCAGCGGCACCTTGCGAGGCCAGTTAAGCACTCCGACCGATCTGAGCGCTTCCGAAACCGACACTGGACCCTGCAGGCCCGACCACTCGGGGTTAGCCCGGCGGATAGAGAAGCGCGCCCGGAAAATAGGCGCGCGGCACGGGCAGCGAGACTGGGGTGGCAAGCCCGGTGGCCAGATGATCAGGCAACAGATGCGTATGGGGACCATCGGGCGACCGGCCACCGGGCAGAGGGATGGGGGTTGCGACCTCGGCGCGACCGAGGGCGGTTTCCACCACCCGGACGGGACTGGCCGCCAGCAATGACGCGCCCTTCGAGGATAGAAGTGCAGGCAGCTCTGCGCCTGCGGCGGTGCTCATCTGGTCGGCAAGCGGGCCGGGAGCCATACGCAGGCAGAACCGGGCCTCCTTGCGGCCAAGGCCGAGGTCGAACAGCGGCGCGGTGCGGTCAGTGGCCTCGATGGCATCGTGATCGGGGCCCAGCGGGGTCAAACCGTGGGCACGTGGCGGTCCGCCGCGTTCGCGCAAGACGGCCAGGGCCAGGATCGGCTGGCCGTCATATTGCGGAAAGGCCAGGGCCCGTACCCGGTCGTCGAGGATCAGGCGCAATGACCCACCCGACGTTCTGGCAACCAGTGCCGGACCGTCCCACGTTAGGGTTGCATCCTCGCCCGGGGCGGGCCGGAACTCGGCCACCGCACCAACGACACCCAGAACGACGGTCCAGCCGCCTGCGATGCGCGCCGAGATCTCATCGCGCAGGCGCGCCTCGTCCCAGGGCTGGCGCCGTGCTGCGATCCCCAGCCGGGCAAATCTGACGGGAAGGTCGGCCCAGATGGCGGCGCGAAAGGCGGGCTCGGCCCCGCGCCAGACCGCAATTTCGTCGGCGCTGCGGGCGCAGCCATGGCAGAGCTGGCTCGCCCCGTCGATCCGGCAGATGCCGGTACATGGGCTGACGGTGGGGCCGAGGACGGGCACTACCAGGTCGGGCGGGTGGGTCATGCGGGAACCTTTGCGGTGGCGATGGCGGCACGCAGGGCGCGCAACCCGTCGGTCAGGGCGGCGGGGCCGGGTTGCAGGATCAGGGGTGACTTGATCTCGACGATTCGTCCCGCGCGGACGGCCGGAATCGATTCCCAGCCGGGGCGGGCGGCGATGGCTTCGGGTCGGACCTTTTTCCCGCACCACGAGGCGATGATGATGTCGGGCTGCGCCTCAATGACCTGATCCGAGGTCACGATCCGGTCTCTTGAGAGGGGCTGGCGGGACAGCACCTCGAACGCATCCTGCCCGCCTGCAACGGCGATAAGTTCCGACACCCAGCGGATGCCGGAGATCATCGGTTCGTCCCATTCCTCGAAATAGACCACGGGCCGACGTACAGGGGCGCGCTCCGCCATCCGCTCGAGCTCGGCCTCATAGTGGTCGGCCAGTCGCCCCGCCTGCAGGCCCCGGCCGACCAGCACGCCGAGATGCCGGATCATCCCGAGGATCCCCGCCACCGTGCGCTGATTGAAGCACATAACGGCCACGCCCGCGCGCATCAGGTCGGCCGCGATTCCGGCCTGAAGGTCGGAAAAGCACAGGACCAGATCGGGATCGAGAGCAAGGATTTTCGGGATGTCGGCGCTGGTGAAGGCACCCACGCGCGGCTTCTCGCGCCGTACCCGCGTGGGCCGCACGGCATAGCCGGTGACGCCGACGATGCGCGCCTCGGCCCCCAGCAGGTAAAGCGTCTCGACCGTTTCCTCGGTCAGGCAGACGATGCGTTCGGGCGGGAAACGGGTCACAGATGCCTCCTCCGCAACAGCCAGACGAAGAACCCGCCGCCGACAAGGCCGGTGACAATGCCGATGGGCATGTCCTCGGGCGCCATCACGGTGCGGGCGGCGATGTCGGCCCAGAGCAGGAGGATCGCCCCCAGCATGGCGCTGGCCGGGATGACCCGCGCATGGTCGCCGCCCACGATCATGCGGGCGATATGCGGCACCATGAGGCCGACAAAGCCGATGATGCCCGAGAAGGCGACCATCACGCCCGTGATGAGCGCGCCCGCGAAAAAGACCGTCAGTCGGAACCGCGCGACATTGAGGCCGAGTGTCGCGGCCGTTTCGTCCCCGACCGTCATCGCGTTCAGATCGCCCACCCGCAGCCAGAGCCAGAGGCCAAGGGGGATCAGCGCCAAGAGAGGCCAGATCAGATGCGCCCATTGCGCGAGCCCGAGGCCCCCCAGCATCCAGAACACGACCGTATGGGTGGCGCGCGGGTCGCCAAGGAAGATCAGGAGGTTGGCGAGCGCCATGACGATGAAGGACACGGCCACGCCCGCCAGCACCATGCGGTCGGCACTGGTCGCCCGCGCCGCCTGCGCGACGCCAAGGACGAGGAACGTCGTCACCAACGCCCCCGCAAAGGCCAGAAGCGGCACGGTGGCAAGGCCAAGGAACAGGCCGGTATGCAACAGCGCCAGGATCGCGCCGAAGGCCGCTCCCGACGAGATGCCGAGGAGGTGCGGATCGGCCAGCGGGTTGCGCGTGACCGCCTGCAGGGCCGCCCCGGTCACCGCCAGCCCCGCGCCCACCAGCGTGGCAAGGATCGCCCGCGGCAGGCGCAGGTCCCAGACGATGGCCGCGTGGCCCGGTGGCCAGTCCACCGCCACCGTGCCGGGGATGAGCGCGTTGGCCAACACCCCCCGGACCGTCGCTCCAGGAATGAACACCGCGCCAACGCTCACGGCCAGGGAGACGGTCAGGAGCAGCACCGCCGCCCCGAGGGTCAGAAGGAGCGTAAGCGTCGAACGGCGCGGGACCCAAAGGACGGCAGCGGTCACGGGGTCACTCGGCCCGGAGCGTTTCGGCGAGCGTGCGGACTGCGGCGATGTTGCGCGGGCCCGGCGTCGCTTCGACGTATTGCAGCACGATGAAGCGGTCGTTCCGGACCGCGTCGATTTCCGCGAAGGCCGGATTGCCCTTCATGAAGGCGATCTTCTGCTCGGCCGTGACGTCGCCGTAGTTGACGATCACCACCACTTCGGGATCGCGCTCGATTACCGGCTCCCAGCCGATCTCGGCCCAGCTTTTCTCCAGATCGTCCATGATGTTGACGCCACCCGCCGCCTCGATCAGCGCGGTGGGCATGGCGTAGCGTCCGGCGGTAAAGACAGCATCCTCGCCCGAATCGTAGACGAACACCCGCGGCGGAGTGGGCAGCGGCGTCAGCCCGGCGACGTAGTCGGCCAGCTCCGTACGCCAGCCCGCGACCAGCGCCTCAGCCCGGTCGGACTCGCCGAAAATCGTGCCAAGGTTCAGGATGTCGGCGTACATGTCCTCCATGCTGGCCTTGTCCTTCTGCATGATGTGGATGCAGCTTTCGGTCAGCTCGTAGACCTTGATGCCGTATGGGGCGAGCGTCTCGGGCGTGACCTCGCCGCCGACGCGCATGCCGTAGTTCCACCCGGCGAAGAAGAAGTCCGCACCCGCGCCGATCAGCACCTCGCGCGAGGGATACTGCGCCGACAGTTCCGGCAGTTCTTCAACGCCCTCGCGCAGGGTCTCGTCGAGCGTCTTCCAACCCGAGACGCCGGTATAGCCCACCATCCGATCGGTCAGGCCAAGCGCCAGCATCATCTCGGTCAGGTTCACGTCGTTCGAGATCGCGGCGGAAGGTGGCGCGTCAAAGGTCACCTCGCGGTTGCAGCTTTGCACGGTGACAGGATGCGCCAGCGCCGGGGCGGCGGCGGTCAGCAGAATGGCGGCAAGGGTCAGTCTCATGGCGAATCCTTTCAGGATTTCAGGTGGAAGGTCAGATGCGGCAGGTCGGCGATGATCAGCCGGTCGGCCCGTGTGGTCACGTCAAAGGCTGCCGAAAGAGTAGCCGGGGTAAGAGCGGCTTCGGGCCGCCCCTGCGCGACCGCGCGGCCACCGTCCAGCAGCAGGACCTGGTCGCAATGCGTCGCCGCGAGATTGATGTCATGCAAGCTGACGATGATGGTCAGGCCCAGGTCGCGGATCAGCGCCAGCGCCTCGAGCTGGTGGCGGATGTCGAGGTGGTTGGTCGGCTCGTCCAGCACCAGAAGCTCCGGTTCCTGCGCCAGCGCCCGGGCAATCATCGCCCGCTGACGCTCGCCGCCCGACAGGGTGCCGATGCGGCGGTCGGCGAGACCGGCCAGCCGCAGCCGGTCCAGCGCCGCGGCAATCACGCCTGCGTCCCGCGCCCCCCCCCGCGCCAGCCCCCGGCGATGCGGCGCGCGGCCAAGCGCCACGATCTCACGCACCGTCAGGGCAAAGTCAGTGGGCTGTTCCTGCAGGACGGCGGCAATCCGGCAGGCGACGGCGCGCGGGTCCATCCGCCAGATATCCTCGCCCGACAGCAGGACCCGGCCGATCGTGGGCCGCAGATAGCGATAGACCAGCCGCAGCGCGGTCGACTTGCCCGCGCCGTTCGGGCCGACGATTCCCAGGATCGCCTGCCGCGACAGGTCCAGATTCAGCGGATGCAGGATCACCTGCCCGCCTGGCGAGGTCCAGCCGCTGCCCTCCAGCGTCAGATGCGCGCTCATGCAAGCCGTCCCCGGAGACGCTCGGCGCGCAGCGCGGAGCCGGGGCTAGGAAGGCCAACCTCGATCACCTCGTCGGTGCCCGTCCAGTGCAACCGACACAAAGGCCCGCAGGCACGGGTCTCGACAGCACCGGTCA
Organism: Rhodobacteraceae bacterium UBA996; assembly: GCA_002291955.1. Classification (GTDB taxonomy): domain Bacteria; phylum Pseudomonadota; class Alphaproteobacteria; order Rhodobacterales; family Rhodobacteraceae; genus UBA996. The sequence continues at coordinate 16,550 of DBBA01000134.1, forward strand.
TGCTGAAACCCGGGCCGACAACATCGCCTGCCTGGGCCATGGCCGAAGCAAGCGTCTCAAGCAGGGCCTGCGCGACCTCGCAGGGGCGCCCGGCCTGCGGACAAGGGTCGATAAGGGTCAGGACATGAGAAGGTATGGCCATCGCTGCCCCTCCGCCGGGGGGCGGGGCACGGGCAGACCTGATCTGTCACTCGGGGCTGCGCATTGGCAGGGCCGGTTCGTCATCCTGTCGCTCCTTCCGGGACACCCCGCCCGGGTTGAGGTTGAACAAGATGGCAGGTCTCCTGACTCGCGGGTCACCGCCGCTCCTGCCCCTTCCCGGCGCAAGTGGCGCCAGTGGTCAACGCAGGATGGCTCTCCGCTTACAGTTGCGGGGGCAGTCGCGGCTTAGGCGCCTGATGGCTACACCTCACCGCGTTCCCTTTTCAGCCGGGCATTAGGTTGGCCCGGACACCATCATCAGGTTGGATAAAACCAAGTACGCGTTTGGTCAACGCAATTGGAGGTGGCGAAGGTTCGACGTCAGACGCATCCCCTCCGGCGTTCACCCAATATGCACCCAGAGGGGCAAATGTGTGCTCTGCTTTCCGGAAGCGGTTGTCTGGCAAGATTGCTCGACCGGCCGGTTAGGGCCGTCACCGACGCCCAAGCCGCGCGAGTCTTTCGAGTTGCGCTAGCATCTTCGATCCGGTGTCTGCGGACCCAGCGGCGGCTGCGGAACCCGCCTGCCCGATGCCTTGCCGCGCCGGCATCTGCCGCACCCCGAAAAACTGCCGAGCCCGGAGGGCTGCATACTCCGCACCGCTCGCGCCCCCCGAACTGGTAGCGATTGTAGGCTTGCTGGCCGCCTAACAGGCTGCTGAAGAAGTCGGCC
>DBBA01000385.1 GCA_002291955.1 Rhodobacteraceae bacterium UBA996
CGCTCGTGCATGTGTCGGGCCAGATTTCGCAGGGTCCCGACGGGCCGATCCGCGGGCGGCTGGGGGCCGACATGGATATCGAGGCGGGGGCGGCGGCTGCGCGGGCCTGCGCGCTGTCCTTGCTGGCGCAGGTCCGCGCGGCCTGTGGCGGGGACCTGTCGCGCGTGGTGCGGGCGGTGAAGCTGGTGGGCTTCGTGAACTCCACCCCCGACTTCACCGACCAGCCCAAGGTCATCAACGGCGCCTCCGACCTGCTGGTGGCCGCGATGGGTGACGCCGGGCGGCACGCGCGGTCGGCGGTGTCGGCGGCATCCCTGCCCTTCGGCGTGGCGGTCGAGATCGAGGGCATCTTCGAGATCCGGCCATGACTCGCGCGCCCCTGCCCGCCGGTTTCCTGCGCCTGCCGGTCGCGCACCGCGCGCTGCACGACCGCGCCGCGGGCCGCCCCGAGAACAGCCGCGATGCGGTGCGCGCGGCGGTGGCGGCGGGCTATGCCATCGAGATCGACGTGCAGCTGTCGTCGGACGGGCAGGCGATGGTGTTCCACGATGACAGCCTCGACCGGCTGACGGCGGAAACCGGCCCCCTGCGCGCGCGCACCGCCGCGGACCTGGGCGCGATCCGGCTGACCGATGCCGCGGACGGCATCCCGACCCTGCCGGAAATCCTGGCGCTGGTCGCGGGCCGCGTCCCCTTGCTGGTCGAGGTCAAGGACCAGACCGGCGACCTGTCGGCGGGCGTCGGCCCGCTCGAGCGCGCCGTGGCGGCTGCGCTGGTGGGCTACACCGGGCCGGTGGCGCTGATGTCCTTCAACCCGCACAGCGTGGCGGCCCTTGCCGACCTGGCACCGGCTGTCCCCCGCGGCCTGACCACCATGACCTTCGACCCCGAGGAATGGGGCCTGACCGGCGCCCGTGCCGCCGAACTTTCGGCGATCCCCGACTACAACCGGGTCGGCGCGAGTTTCGTCAGCCACCACTGGCGCGACCTTGCTGATCCGCGCATCGCCGACCTTGCGGCGCAGGGCGCGGGCATCCTGTGCTGGACGATCCGCTCTCCGGACGCCGAGGCAACCGCGCGCAAGGTCGCCCATAACGTCACCTTCGAAGGCTACCCGGCGGCGATCCCGTCCCTGTGACCACGGCATGATCGACCGGGGCCATTGACGGGCGGCACCGCCGCGCCACCTGCTTCCCGCACGCCAGGGGACGCCCATGCCCGACGGATCGGAAACCGCCATCGAGATCGAGGTCACGGGGTCCATCGCGGACATTCCCGCTGCCACCTGGGACTCCTGCGCCGCGCCGGAAACCGCGGATGGTGGGCGCCCGGCCGACCCCTTCACCACGCACCGGTTCCTGTCGGCGCTGGAGGACAGCCGGTCGGTCGGCACCGGCACCGGCTGGCAGCCGCGCCACCTGATCGTGCGGCAGGGCGGGCAGGTGATCGCGGTGGCGCCGGTCTATGCCAAGGGCCACAGCCAGGGCGAATACATCTTCGACCACAACTGGGCGCACGCCTGGGAACGGGCGGGCGGGCGCTACTACCCCAAACTGCAATGCGCCGTTCCCTTCACCCCCGCCACAGGGCGGCGGTTCCTGACCCTGCCGGGGCATGAGGCAACCGGCCGCGCCGCGCTGGTCGAGGGGCTGGTGCGGGTGGCGGCAGACGCCCGCATGTCGTCGGCCCATGTCACCTTCTGCACCGCAGACGAAGCGGAGGCGGGCGCGGCGATGGGTATGCTGCCCCGCGTCACCCAGCAATACCACTGGTTCAACCGCGGCTACGCCGACTTCGAGGCGTTCCTGGCCGACCTCGCATCCCGCAAGCGCAAGACGATCCGCAAGGAACGCGCAACCGCGCAGGGCTTCGGCGGCACCATCCGCGTGCTGACCGGCGACGACCTGAAGCCGCACCACTGGGATGCGTTCTGGGCCTTCTACCAGGACACAGGCAGCCGCAAATGGGGCACCCCCTACCTCACACGCGCCTTTTTCGACCGGGTGCAACAGACGCTCCGCCACGACACGCTCTTGGTGCTCGCCGAACGCGACGGCCGCCCCGTGGCGGGCGCGCTCAACTTCATCGGGCGGGATTGTCTGTTCGGCCGCTACTGGGGCTGCATCGAGGATCACCCCTGCCTGCACTTCGAGTTGTGCTACTATCAGGCCATCGACTGGGCCATCGCCCACGGCCTGTCCAAGGTGGAAGCCGGCGCGCAGGGCGAACACAAGATCGCCCGCGGCTATCTGCCCGTGGAAATCCACTCGCTGCACTGGATGGCCGACGCAGGGTTCGCCCGCGCCGTGTCGGACTACCTCAAGGCCGAACGCGCCGCCGTGGGCCGCGAGATCGAGGTCTTGACGACCTACGGCCCGTTCCGCCGCTGCGACGCCGACACCGCGCAGGAAGCCGAGTAGCGCCCCGCACACGCCTTCCCCCGCCCGCGCCCTGTGCTAGACTGGGCGCGATGTGTGGTGGAGTGTGCAGCCGATGGCACGACAGGTGGTCCTCTCCGGCGATCCGCCCGTGACGATCACGCTGCGCCCGTCCGCCCGCGCACGGCGGATCAGCCTGCGCGTCAGCCGGTCGGACGGGGCGGTGACGCTGTCGCACCCGTCCTGGACGAGCGAGGGCGAGGCGCTGGCCTTTGCCCGGTCGAAATCCGACTGGATCCGCCGCACGCTGGAAACGGCAAGCCCGCCCGCGGCGCTGCGCTTCGGCGCCAGCCTGCCCATCGCGGGCACCCTGCGCCGGATCGACCCCGCGCCCGGCCGCGTCCCGGTGCTGACGGACACGACCATCGCCCTGCCGGGGGGCGAGGCCGACATTCCCCGCCGTCTGGCCCAGCTTCTGCGCCTGCGCGCCCGCGATGCGCTGGCCGCGGCCTGCGACCGGCACGCGGCCGCGGTCGGGCGCCCCTACACCGCGCTCGTGCTGCGCGATACCCGGTCGCGCTGGGGGTCATGCTCGGCCGAGGGGCGGCTGATGTTCTCGTGGCGGCTGGCGATGGCCCCGCCTGCCGTGCTCGACTATGTCGCGGCGCACGAGGTCGCGCATCTGGTGCGGATGGACCATTCGCCGGCCTTCTGGCGTGTGGTGGCGGACCTGTGCCCCGACCATGCCCGGCTTCGCGCCTGGCTGCGGCGGGACGGGTCGGCGCTGATGGCCTTCCGGTTCTAGGCGATGGATCGCCCCGCGCCGCAGGTCCCACAGCCGCCGCCGGACCCGGCGGCCATCCCCCGCCCGGACGCCCGGCCCGGAGACCAGGTGTTGCAGGCCCATGACCGGGTCTACCGCACGCTGCGCGCCCAGATCATGTCGGGCGAGATCGGACCGGGTCAGGCGCTGACCCTGCGCGGCCTTGGCCGCCGCTTCGGCGTGTCGATGACCCCCGCGCGCGAGGCGGTGCAGCGGCTGGTGGCGGAGGGGGCGCTGTCGATGTCATCCTCGGGCCGCGTCACGACGCCCGACCTGTCGCCCGACCGGATCGAGGAACTGGCCGCGATCCGCGCGCTTCTGGAACCGGAACTTGCCAGCCGCGCCCTGCCCCGCGCGCATCTGGCGCTGATCGAGCGGTTGCAGGCGATCAACTCGGCCAATGCGGAAGCGGCCGTGAAGGGCAATGCGCCGGGCTACATCCGCACGAACCTGGAATTCCACCGCACACTCTACCTGCGCGCCCAGTCACCCGCGATGCTGGCGCTGGTGGAAACCGTCTGGCTGCAACTGGGGCCCACGATGAGCAAGCTCTATGCCCGGCTGAACCGCACCCAGTCGCCCGCGACCCACCGGATGATCCTGGCCGCGCTCAAGGCCGGGGACGAACCCGGCCTGCGGCTGGCGGTGCGCACGGATGTCACGCAGGGGTTGCGGCTGCTTCTGGGGTGACGGGCGCGACGTCCCCCACCCCACGAGCAGCCTCAAAGGGGGCGGGAAGCGCCCGTGACACCCGCCTACAGCCGCATGTGCCGGGCGCGCGCGGCCCGCTCGATGGCCGCCGCCGCCAGCCGGTCGATGTCCAGTTCGTCGCGGATTTCCTGCAAGAGCCGCAACTCGCCCTGCCCCAGCCGCCCGTCCGACGCCGCGACATCGCAGGCCAGCGCATAGGCCGTCTCGTTCAGCTTGTCGGGCAGCGCGTCGCGGATCAGGCCGAACAGGGCATCCAGCCCCTCTTCCTCGGCGAACAGGTCGGCGACCGTGCGCGTGACCACCCCGATCCGGTCGGCGTCATAGTCGCCGAACACCGGCAGGTTGTTCACCGCGTTCTCGACCGCCAGAAGTTCCGCCGTCCGCATCTGCCCGTCGGAAAACGTCACGGCCACCATCATCGCCACCAGCGCGTCCTGCGGGCTGAGGGAATGCGGAACGTCGGGCATGGGGCACCTGTCAGGTCGCGGCGGCTTGCGGCGGTATTTATTGACGCGCGGCCCCCGCAGCAATAGACACCGGCGCCTGCCGGGACCGGCCCGGCGCCCAGCCCCGGAGTTGACCATGACCGCGTTCCGCGATGCCGCGATGGCGTCCAAGGCCTGGCCCTTCGAAGAAGCGCGCCGGGTGCTGAAACGGTACGAGAAGGCCCCGCCCGCCAAGGGGCATGTCCTGTTCGAGACGGGCTACGGCCCCTCGGGCCTGCCCCACATCGGCACCTTCGGCGAGGTCCTGCGCACGACGATGATCCGCCGCGCGTTCGAGATCATCAGCGACATCCCCACGCGGCTGATCTGTTTCTCGGACGACGTGGACGGGATGCGCAAGGTCCCCGACAACGTGCCCAACCGCGACATGCTGCGCGAACACCTGCAGCGCCCGCTGACGTCCGTCCCCGACCCGTTCGGCGAGTACGCGAGCTTCGGCCACCACAACAACGCCATGCTGCGCCGGTTCCTGGACACCTTCGGGTTCCAGTACGAATTCATCAGCGCGACCGAGTTCTACAAGTCCGGCCGGTTCGACGACACGCTCAGGCTGGCCTGCGAACGCTATGACGCGATCATGGGCGTCATGCTGGCGTCCCTGCGCGAGGAACGGCAGCAGACCTATTCCTGCTTCCTGCCGATCCACCCGGAAACGGGCCGCGTGCTGTACGTGCCGATCAAGCACGTCGATGCGCGGGATGCGACCGTCACCTTCGACGACGAGACGGGCCGCGAATGGACCCTGCCCGTGACGGGGGGCCACGTGAAGCTGCAGTGGAAGCCCGACTTCGGCGCACGCTGGGCCGCACTCGGTGTGGACTTCGAGATGTACGGCAAGGACCATTCCACCAACACGCCGATCTACGACGGCATCTGCGAGATCCTCGGCGGCCGCGCGCCCGACCACATGACCTACGAACTGTTCCTGGACGATCAGGGGCAGAAGATCTCGAAGTCCAAGGGCAACGGGCTGACGATCGACGAATGGCTGTCCTATGCGGCCACCGAAAGCCTGTCCTACTTCATGTACCAGAAGCCCAAGACGGCGAAGCGGATGCACTTCGACGTGATCCCGCG
>DBBA01000087.1 GCA_002291955.1 Rhodobacteraceae bacterium UBA996
CGGCGGGAATAGGTTCAATCTAAGGTAAACAACCCGGCAGCCGGACAAGACCGTAGCCAAAGCGGTCGTCGCGCCCGGCATCGCCCAGATCTTCGGCACTCTCGGCCAGCGCGGTGCGCACCTCGTCGGCGGTGGCAACACCGGCACCCAGCTTGTGCGCGGCCAGCGCGCTGAGGACGGCCGCCGCATAGGACGTTCCCGACCGGTACGCCGTGCCACCCGGCTCGGCCACCAGGACATCGACGCCCGGCGCCGCGAACTCCACCTTCTCGCCGTAGCTGGCCAGGGGATACAGGTCCTTGACCGCGTCCACGGCTGTCACCGCGATGACCTCGGGCGCCGCAGCGGGCCAGGCCACTTCGGACCGTGCATCGTTGCCCGACGCCCCGACCAGAACCGCCCCACGGTCCGAAGCAACCGACAGAAGGCGGCGGAACACGCGGTTCTCGGGACCCGAGATCGACATGTTGATGACTTGCACACCCTGCGACAGCAGCCAGTCCATCGCACGGGCGATATGCTCCATGCTGGCCGCGGGGCGACCGCGGTGCGTCGAGAAGGCCACGGCGGCCAGCACCTCGGCGCCCGGTGCGATCCCGGTGAAGCCGTCATCGGTCGGCGCTGCGGCAATGAGCGAGGCGAGCGCGGTCGCGTGTTCACCGAACGAGGGCACGTCGCGGGGTCCGAGAACCGAATGGACGGTCAGCGCGACCTCGCGGAGGTAGGGATGCGTGATGTCCACCGGGCCGTCGATAAGACCGACGCGCACCGAGGTCGGCAGGCGACACGACCCCACCGGAACCGCGCCCACCATCTCGTTGGCATAGACGCGCACGGCCGGGGCCTGAGCCGGGAAATACAGGTGGTTGGCGTCGAAATCGGCCTCGATTCCGTCGAAGGCCAGCGTCGCGCGCACCTCGTCGGGGGTGACGCCGCCCTGCATGTCGACCACGACCATGTCGACGCCCAGCACACCAAGGCTCTCGAACCGGATCACCCGACCGCCCAGGGACTCGATCACGGCCGTCGCAGCGGCCCGGTCGGCCGAGGGCAGGATCAGCGCGAATTCCGGTGCATCGGTGGGCGCCGGGACGACATCGGGTCCGGCCCGGAAGTCGTCGGGAAGCCCGCCCTCGCCGAAGCCGAGGCTGGTCGAGAGCACCTCGGGCGGGGTCACGTTGGTGACGGTCAGCGCGGGTGCACTGGCGAGCACGATGCGCTCGACGGTCTGGGGATCGGGCTGTGCGACGGTGTCACCCGGATCGGTCGCGCCGGTGCCATCGTCGTCAGAGGATGCCTCGCAGATCACGGCAAGCGCCAGCGGAAGCACCGGCTGCGGGGTTGCGACAATGGCCTGGGTGCGGACCACCTGCTCGGGGCCTGCGTCGGCTTCGGGCAGCAACCCGCCGCCGAGCGCCGCGAACACGTCAGGCAGGCGCAGCATCAGGGGCCGCGGCGCACCAAACGCGGGCAGCGCGGCATAGCGGATGTTCTCGCGCCCGTCGAAACGCCAGTTCAGTTCGGGGATGTCCCCGGGGCCGTCTTCGTCACCACCGCCGGATCCGCCACCGCCCTTGCCGTCGCCGTCGCCCTTACCGTCGCCGCCGTCGTCACCGCCGTGGTCGTCGTCATCGTCGCCACCCGACCCGCCACCGTGGTCGTCATCATCGTCGTCGCCGCCCGAGCCACCGCCGTGGTCGTCGTCATCATTGTCGTCGCCCGAGCCGCCACCGTGGTCGTCGTCATCATCGTCGTCGCCCGAGCCGCCACCGTGGTCGTCGTCGTCATCGTCGCCGCCCGAGCCGCCACCGTGGTCGCCGTCATCATCGTCGTCGCCCGAGCCGCCGCCCTGGTCGCCGTCGTCATCGTCGCCGCCCGACCCACCGCCGTGGTCGCCGTCATCATCGTCGTCGCCGCCCGAGCCACCGCCCTGGTCGTCGCCATCATCATCGCCGCCCGACCCACCGCCCGGAGGCGGGGGCACGTTGCCGGGTCCATTGTCGACAACGGGCGACGATGTGCCGTCCCGCTCCGGGTTCTCGGGTGGTTGGAACCCGCCGCCCTGCGCAGGTGCTTCCGGCGCCGGGGTCACCACCGGCGTGGCGGTCGGCAGCTGCGGGGCCGGGCGGTCGGGCGTCGGGGACTGGGGCGCAACGGACTGGGGCGATGCGGGCTGCGGCGGAGCCGATGCGGGCGCCTGCGGGGCGGTCTGCGGCGGAGGCTGGACCACCGTCCCGTCGCGGTCCACGGTCTCGGCGCCCGGCGGGATCGTCACCTCGGCATCGGCGCGCACGGCAAAGATGGCGACCTGCGCACCCGCGGGCGGACCGGTCAGCGGAACCTGGAACGTCAGCGTGCCGTCATCACCCTGTTCGACAACGCGGGCCCGGGTGCGGCCTTCGGAATGGGCCAGGACGATCCCGGGCTGGCCATCGCCAAGGTCAGGCAGCACGCCCGAGGCGTCGATGGTCACGAGGGCGCCGGGGGGCAGGCAGACGGACTGCGCCAGAAGCGCGCCGGGCGTCAGGCAGGCGGCAAGCGCCAGTGCAGAGACCCGGCTGCGCTGCATCAGGGAAGGCCCACGCTTTCAATCACGGAATCCGCCGCGCGAAGCCGGGCTGCGAGTTCGGCGAGGTTGGCCGATGCCTGCACTTCCACACGGTAGAGGCCGATCGCGGTCGGTCCCTCGACGATCCCCAGCCGATTGTCGCGCAACAGCGCGGCGATCTGCGCCTCGGTTGCGTCCGGGCGGAAGGCGACGGTCAGCACCGGGCCCTGCACGGGCGCAACCGTGCCGCCCGAGGCGAGCGTGAACGGCGCGTCCTCGCTGGCCGAGAACCAGCCGATGCCGAAGGCAAAGAGACCGGCGATGGTGGCGGCCGCCAGCATCGAGGTGAACGGTGCAGCCGACCGGCGCGGCGCGGCGGTGACAGGCGTCGCCGTGACCAGCGCCGCAGCCTCCATGCGCGCGATGTCGCGCATCACGCGCGCCTTGCCGAAGGCGCCGGGGCTCTGGCCCATGCCCTGCGCCTGCATGGCGTCGCGCAGGCGGGCAAGACCCGCAACGTCGGCACGCAGCGCGGCATCGCGGCCAAGCGCGCGTTCGACCGCAGCGCGTTCGTCGCCATCCAGTGTGCCGTTCACATGGAACGGAAGGAGTTCGTTCAGTTCACCCATCGCAGACACCATTTACAGGTTATCCTTCGCTTTACCAACACGTCCTGCAAGGCAGTGCATCAGAAGCTGCTTTGCATGATACACCCGGGTCTTGACGGTCCCCTCTGGCACCTCCGCGATCTGGCTGATCTCGCGGTAGGACAGGTCGTCGAAGAACGCGAGTTCGATCGCCACACGGTGATCGGGCTTCAGCCGTTCCAGGCAGGCCCGCACATGTTCGCCCTGCTCGACCGCGATCATGCAGGCCTCGCTGTCGGGGCTGTCGTCCTCGCTGTCGGGCAGGTCGTCCGAGTAGGAGACCCGCCCCGACCGCCGGTACACGTCCATCGCCTTGCGGTACGCAATTCCGAACACCCACGTCTTGACCGAGGACCGCCCCTCGAAGCGCGAGGCGTTGGACCAGAGTTCCAGAAACACCTCATGGGCTATGTCGGCGGCCTCGAAGGGATCGTTCAATCTTGATCTAAGAAAGCGGTGCAGCGGTCCCTCGAGCGCATCGTAGAGCGCGGCAAAGGCAGCCTTGTCCCGCTGCGCGGTGCGGCGCATCAGGTGGCCGAGGTCAGCCTCGGACATGGGATGCCGAACATTCACCGGGCGGTCTGCCGTTATGCTGTTCACAACGAGGGTCATGGTTAACGCCTGAGAGACGATTTGGGCAAGGAAAAGGCAAAGCGGCGGCACAGGTGGACAGACGGGCGGAAATCGGCCCATCTGGGCCCGGTCCGTATCGGGGGAGGGAGCCATGCGCAGGTCGTCGGGGTTCCGGCTGTTCGTGGTGGGGGTGCTGGCGCTTGTGATGTATGTGCCGCTGTTCCTGGTCGGCACCATCGTGGACGCGCGGTCAGGCTACCAGCGGCAGGTGATTGCCGATGTCGGCCGGGAATGGGGCGGGCCGCAGGTGCTGGCGGGGCCGGTGCTGGTCGTGCCGGTCGAGGGCCCGGTCGAGACCGAGGAGAGCCGCGAGGTGCGCGATCCGACCAGCGGCGCGGTGCGGCTCGAGACGTTCCGCAGCACGGTGACGGGGGCGAAGGCGCCGCTGTGGATCCTGCCCGAGACGCTGGAGACGACGCTGTCGGCCACGACCGAGGAGCGGCGGCGCGGCATCTTCGTCGCGCCGGTCTATACCACAGCGGTGACGGCGCAGTTCGGGTTCGCGGTGCCCGACGTGGCCGATCTGCTGGAAACCGGGGACCGCGTGCTGTGGGACCGGGCCGAGGTCCGCATCGGCGTGTCGTCGAACGCGGCCTTGCGCGGCGAGGCCGTGCTGGAGCGGGGCGGCACGCCCGTGCAGCTGGAACCGCGGGCGGACGGCGCGCAAGGGGTGTTCGCGCGGGTGGGCGATCCACGCGGGGCGGGCGACTTCGCGCTGCGGCTGAGGCTGAATGGTGCCGAGGCGCTGTTCGCCACCCCCGCCGCGCGGACCACGCGGGTCACCATCGACGGCGACTGGCCGCATCCGAGCTTTACCGGCGCGTTCCTGCCCGACGGGTCCGAAGTACGCGATGACGGGTTCCGCGCCGACTGGACAATTCCGTGGCTTGCCCGCGCCGTGCCGCAGGCGGCGCGTTACGACGTGACGAACGACCTTGCGGGCCTGGCCTTTGGCGTGCGGTTCTTCCAGCCGAACGATTTCTACCAGAAGGCGTGGCGGGCGGCGAACTATGGCCTTCTGTTTCTGGGGCTGACGTTCCTGACGGTGTTCCTGATCGAAAGCCGGTCCGGGCGGCCCGCGCAGCCGGTGCAGTATGTGCTGATCGGGCTGGCGCAGGCGATCTTCGTGCTGCTCATGGTGGCCTATGCCGAACAGATCGGGTTCGGTCCGGCCTATCTGACGGCGGCGGGGGCGACGGTGGTGCTGATCACCCTTTACGCGCTGCTCGCCCTGCGGCAGGGGCGGCGGGCGGGGGTGCTGGGGCTGTTGCTGGCCGTGCTCTACGGCGTACTGTACCTGATCCTGGAGAGCACCAACTATGCGCTGATCGCGGGGGCGACCCTGAGTTTCGCGGCGCTGGCGGCGACCATGTGGGCGACCCGGAACGAGGACTGGTACGGGCCCGGCAAGCAGGAGGCGGCAAAGGCGCCGCCTGCCGGGCCGTAGCGGTCAGCCTGCGGCGCGGACAGTGCGCAAAAGGACGGTGGCCACCAGACCGGCGGCCTCGACCTGCGGCAGGTGACCGGCGCGCGGCAGGCGGTGCGCAGCGGCGTGGGGCGGCAGGGAGGCCAGAACCCCTGCCCCGTCAAGTATGCGGTCGGCCGTGCCCTGGATGACCGACACCGGCCCGGGGAAGGCCGCAAGGTCGGCACCGATGGCGAACAGTTGCGTGCTGCCTTCGAAGACGCCCTGCGCGATGCGGGCCTGCCCGTCGGTTACGCCAGGGGCGGCACGGGCGGCGAGTGTCGCGCGGACAAGGACGGGCGGCAGGCGGTCGGGGTCGCCGACCAAAAGCCGCATCCACTGGGACAGCGCCGGTTCGCTGCGCGCGGCAAGGAAGCCCGCCACGAAGTCGCCGTTGACGCCCGGGGTCAGGCCCGCGGGCGCGATCAGGGTCAGCGACCGGACGCGGCCGGGTACGAGGGCCGCGGCGCGGACCGACAGGGCGGCGCCCAGCGAATGGCCGACCAGGTGTGCGGCGGGCGGCAGGCTGGCCGCGAGCGCTGCGGCCATCGCGTCGAAGGTCGCCGCCGCATGGGCGTGCGACGCCCCGTGCCCCGGCAGGTCGAGCGCGAGCACGGGTCGGTCGGTCGCGAGTTCCATCGCGAACACGCGCCAGGCCGACAGGTCGGCCCCGAAGCCGTGCACCATCAGGATCGGGTCGCCCTGCCCCGCCTTCAGCGTGCGCAGGTCAAGCGCGGGGCCCGCGGCGGCGGGGCGGGCTGATGCCACGTCGCGCAGGACAACCGCGCCCGCAGGACCGGACCCCGCGATCCGCGCCAAATCCAGCCCCGCGGTTTCCGCCGCGCGGCGGGCAGCGGGCGAGGATCGGGCCGGACCCGTGGCCGGGGACGCAGCGGGGACTGGTGCCGCGGCGGCCACAGCGACCGGCGCCGGGGCTGCGGCAGCGGCCGCGGGTGCAGCGGTGGCGGGCGCAGCGACAGCGGGCGCTGGGGCAGGCACCTCGCCCGGTTCGCCCAGCACGATCAGGGGTTCCAGCACCGTCGCGGTGTCGCCTTCCTTGAACGGCAGGGCGATCACCACGCCTTCGGAAAACGCCTCGACGTCGAAGCTGGCCTTCTCCGACTCTACCACCGCCACGAGGTCACCTTTCTTGACCCGGTCGCCGAGCTTGACGGTGATCTCGACCACCTTCGCCTCGGTCAGGTCCTGACCGACCTGCGGACACAGGATCGCCTGCGGCATCTGCGTGTTCCTTCCGGTCGCGTGGGCGCGTTATTCGGCAGCCTGGGCCAGCGGCCCAAGGTGCAGACTTTTCCGCGCGGCCGCCACAATGTCGGGCACCTGCGGGACCGACGCCTTTTCCAGCGTCAGGTTGAACGGGATCGGGATGTTCAGCCCGGCCACGATCTCGACCGGCGCATCGAGGTCCCAGAACGCCTGTTCCTGGATGATCGAGGCGATGTCGGACGCCACCCCGCCACGACGCACCGCTTCCTGCACGATCACCGCGCGGCGGGTCTTGGCGACCGAGGTCAGGATCATGTCCTGGTCGAGGGGGACAAGGGTGCGGGGGTCGATCACCTCGGCCGAGATGCCCTGCTGGGCCAGGATCTCGGCCGCTTCCAGCGCGCGGGGCATCATGTTGGACCATGCGACGATGGTCACGTCATCGCCCGCGCGGCGGATCACGCCACGGCCGAATTCGACGATGTGTTCGCCGTCGGGGACCATCCCCTTGGTCATGTAGAGGTGCTTGTGTTCGAGGAACATCACCGGGTCGGGCTGACGCAGGGCGTATTTCAGCAGGCCCTTGGCGTCGGCGGGGGTGGAGGGCATGACCACGCGAAGGCCGGGGATGTGGTAGAACAGCGCCTCGAGCGACTGCGAATGCTGGGCCGCGACCCCGCCCCCTGCCCCCCCTTGGGTGCGCATGACGAAGGGCACGCGCCCCTCGCCCCCAGTCATCAGGCGGAACTTGGCGGCCTGGTTCACGATCATGTCCATGCCGAGCATGGCGAAGTCGATGTACAGGATCTCCACCACCGGCCGTGCGCCCGCGATGGCCGCGCCCACGCCAACGCCGATCATGCCCGCCTCGGCAATCGGCGTGTCGCGGACGCGCTTCGGGCCGTACTTCGCCAGCAGCCCCTCGGTCACCTTGTAGGACCCGCCGCGTTCGGCGATCCCCTCGCCGATGATGAACACGGTGGGGTCGCGGGCCATCTCCTCGTCCAGCGCCTCGCGCAGGGCCTCGCGGTACATCAGTTCGCGCATGACTGTCCTCCCCCGGGCGCCGGTCAGTAGCCGACGGCGAATTCGCGGAACTGGGCGGGGGTGACTTCCCCGCTGGCCATCGAGAAGGCGACAGCGTCCTCGAATTCCTTCGATACCTCGGCCTCGATGGCGGCGATCTCGGCCTCGGTCGCCACGCCCATGTCGCGGAACGCGGCCCGCGCCCGGTCCACCGGATCGCGCGCCTTGTAGTAGGCGAGCTTGTCCTCGGGCATGTACTTGCCGGGGTCGTTCACGTGGTGGCCCATGTGGCGATAGGTCCGCGCCTCGATCAGCACCGGACCCTTGCCCTTGCGGCAGGTCTCGGCGGCCTGGCGGGTCAGCTCGTAGACCGCGACGGGGTCGTTGCCGTCCACCAGGTGGCTTTCCACGCCGATGGCGGTGCCGCGCTTGTACAGGTCCGTCTCGCGCGTGGATTCGCCGATGCTGGTGGACACGGCGTACTGGTTGTTCTCGATCACGAGGATGAAGTTCAGGTCCCAGATGGCGGCCAGGTTCAGGCTTTCCATGAAGGTGCCGTTGTTGGATGCCCCGTCCGAGGTGAAGGTGACGGTGACGGCATCGGACCCGCGGATCTGGTTGGCCAGCGCCGCACCGACGCCAAGCGGGATGCCCGCGCCGACGATGCCGTTGGCGCCCAGGTTGCCGACCGAGATGTCGGCGATGTGCATGGAGCCGCCGTAGCCCTTGCAGTAGCCGGTTTCCTTTTGCAGGAGCTCGGCCACCATCTTCTTCACATCGGCGCCCCAGGCGATGCAGTGGCCGTGGCCGCGGTGGGTCGAGGCGATGTAGTCGCCCTCCTTCAGGCCTGCGCACACGCCGGTGGCGATGCCTTCCTGCCCCAGATAGGGGTGGAAGTAGCCCCGGATCAGGCCCTGACGGTACAGCTTGATGCCTTCCGTTTCGAACACGCGGATTTTCCAGGCGGTGCGGAAGATTTTTTCCAGCACCTCGCGGGACGGGGCGTTCCTGCCGGTTTCCTGTATCATTTCGCCCGTATCCCTGTGCTTCTGGGGCTGCGATTCCGTCTGCGGAGAACTGTAGCGGCAGAGGCGGCGACTTGTCGAGAAAATTTCCTTCACGCTCTGGGGCCATGCGCCCGACGGGCGGGTTCCTGCGCAGGCACGGGGTGCGGCGGGCGTGGATGCAGGAATTCCGGGAGGACTTGCGCGTCCGGGCCCCGCGCCGGCCCATCGAGGTGTGAAAATTCCTTCCCCCGCGGCGCGCGGCGGTATACGAAAGGCGAAAGCCAGACCGCGTTCGCCATGACCATTCCGATCCAGTCCCCGACCGCCGCCAAGCCCGACCTCGTCCAGCGCGTGCAGGAGCGTTACGCGCAGTTGCGCCCGTCCGAGCGGATCGTCGCGGATTACCTGCGCGAGAACGCAGGAAAGCGGCTGGACCTGTCGATCACCGAACTGGCGCAGGTGCTGGGCCTGTCCGAGGCGACGATCAGCCGGGTCAGTCGGGCGCTGGGGTATTCGGGCTTTTCCGACCTGAAACTGTCGCTGGCCGAAGGTGCGTCGGGCCGGGCGCAGATCGCCAACATTCCGGTGGACTTGGTGCCGGGGGACGACCTGTTGTCCACCTCGGCTACGCTCGCGGCCCTTCTGTCGGCCAGCATCCAGGGCACGCAGCGGCTGTTGAACCGCGAAACGCTGGACGCCGCCATCGCCGCGCTTCGCAGCGCGCGGAAGGTGCTGCTGGTCGGCGTGGGCGGGGCGGCGGCGATCTGCGACGAAGCCGCCCATATCTTCATGAAGGCGGGGCTGGATGCCGCGTCCTACAGCGACGGCTACACGCAGGTGATCGCGGCAGCGAACCTGACCGACGACTGCGTGATGATCGGGATTTCCCACACCGGCACGACCGCCCCCGTGGCGCAGGCGCTGGCGCTGGCGCGGCGGAACGGGGCGCGAACCATTGCGATCACGTCGGACCCGCATGCGATCGTGGCGAAATCGGCGGATTTTGTGCTGGCGACGTGGAATTCCGCCACGCCTGCGGTGCCGCTTCATGGCGACTACCTGGAGGGGCGGGTGAGCCAGATGTTCCTGATCGACCTGCTGTATCTGGGCCTTCTGTTCGACGACGGCGCGACCCGGGTCGATCACCTGCGCGTCACGGCCGAGGCGCTGGCGCAGTATTTCCGCATCAATCCCGACGGGAACTGACCTCAGCCCAGATACTCGATGATCGACAGCCCGGCGTTGAAGTCGGTGACGTAGATCAGGCCGCCCGCGTCCACGTGCACATCGGCCGAATGCAGCACGGGCGCGCGATTCGGGCGCGGGTCCACCATGCGGGAGGGAGGCGCGGGCACCAGCGCGCCGACTTCCACGGGGCGGAAGGGGTCGGTGATGTCGTGGGCGCGGACACCGGCGTTCTGCCAGGTGGTGAAGACCAGCGTCTCGCTGACAAAGGTGCCGGGGCGGTTCTCGTGGATGTTGTGCGGGCCGAAGTGGCCGCCGACGGCGTGGTAGTCACGGTCGGCAGGCGGTGGCAGGGTGCTGATCGGGATCGGGTTGCCGGGAACAGCGTTGTTCATCACCCAGACGGGCTTGATCCCGTCCGCGCCGTGGTCGAGCACGGTTTCGTCCACCACCACCAGCAGGTCGCGCCCGGGCAATGGCAGCGCGTTGTGGGTGCCCCCGCCGAACGGGGGTGCCCAGACCTTGTGCGCGATCAGGCGCGGCGCGTGGCGGTCGGACACGTCCACGATGGCAAGGCAGGCATCGCGCCAGGAACAGTACGCGATGTCGCCGTGGACGATGGGGTGGTGCAGGCCGAAGCGCCCGGTGGGCAGGGGCCAGGCGGGGTGTTCGCCCCCGGCGGTATGCATCCCGGGCAGCCAGAAGCGGCCCGCCAGCAGCGGTCGCGTCGGGTCGGCCATGTCGATGGTGATCAGGATGTAGTCGGTGAACCCGTCCAGAAGCGCCGAGGCATAGGCCCAGCGCCCGCCGGTGTACCAGATGCGGTGCAGGCCGGTGCCGTCCACGGGCATGAAGCCGATCTGGCGGGGCGCGTCGGGGCGGGAGATGTCGTAGACGGCCATGCCCGCGGACCAGTCTTGGTTTCCCGTGGCATGGTGGCTGACGGTGCCCTTGTAGTACGCGGCCTCGTCCGCCATGTCGGGCTGCGCGAACATGTCCTTGTTGTGGATGACCAGCAGCAGGTCGTCATGGGTCTGCAGGTGCAGTGTCCAGGTGTTGGGCGGCGCGGGGATGTAGGC
>DBBA01000093.1 GCA_002291955.1 Rhodobacteraceae bacterium UBA996
GTGCAGGAACTGGCCAACCGGATGGCAGAACGCGCCGCCGACGTGGTCAAGAGCCTGATGAAGATGGGCATGATGGTCACGATGAACCAGACCATCGACGCCGACACCGCCGAACTGGTGATTGAGGAATTCGGCCACCGCGCCGTCCGCGTCACCGATGCCGACGTGGAACAGGCCATCGACACGGTCACCGACCGGGTCGAGGACCTGATGCCGCGGCCTCCGGTCGTCACGATCATGGGTCACGTCGACCACGGCAAGACATCACTTCTGGACGCCATCCGCAAGACCAACGTCGTCTCGGGCGAGGCGGGCGGGATCACCCAGCACATCGGCGCCTATCAGGTGGCGACCGACAGCGGTCAGGTGCTGACGTTCCTCGACACGCCGGGCCACGCGGCCTTCACGTCGATGCGGGCGCGCGGCGCGCAGGTGACGGACATCGTGGTGCTGGTGGTGGCGGCCGACGACTCGGTCATGCCGCAGACGGTCGAGGCGATCAACCACGCCAAGGCGGCCAAGGTGCCGATGATCGTGGCGATCAACAAGATCGACAAGTACGAGGCGGACGCCAACCGCGTGCGCACGCAGCTTCTGCAGTACGAGGTGGTCGTCGAGGCCATGTCGGGCGAGGTGCAGGACGTCGAGGTGTCGGCCGTCACCGGCAAGGGTCTGTCGGACCTGCTGGAATCGATCGCCGTGCAGGCCGAGGTGCTGGAACTGCGCGCCAACCCGAACCGGGCCGCCCGCGGTGCGGTGATCGAGGCGAAGCTGGATGTGGGCCGTGGTCCGGTGGCGACCGTTCTGGTGCAGAACGGCACGCTGAAGAAGGGCGACATCTTCGTCGTCGGCGAAAGCTGGGGCAAGGTCCGCGCGCTGGTCAACGACAAGGGCGAGCAGATCGCCGAGGCCGGACCGTCTGTCCCGGTCGAGGTGCTGGGCCTGAACGGCACGCCGGCGGCGGGCGACACGCTGGACGTGGTGGATACCGAAGCCCAGGCGCGCGAGATCGCCGACTATCGCGCCCAGGTCACCCGCGACAAGCGCGCGGCGGCGGGCGCGTCCACCACCCTGGAACAGCTGATGGCGCGCGCCAAGGCCGACAAGGACGTGGCGGAACTGCCGATCCTGGTGAAGGCCGATGTGCAGGGGTCTGCCGAGGCCATCGTGCAGGCGCTGGAGAAGGTCGGCAACGACGAGGTCCGCGTGCGCATCCTGCATTCGGGCGTCGGCGCGATCACCGACAGCGACGTCATCCTGGCCGAAGCGTCAAAGGCGCCGGTCATCGGCTTCAACGTGCGTGCGAACGCCAGTGCCCGCCAGTCGGCCACGCAAAAGGGTGTCGAGATCCGGTATTACTCGATCATCTACGACCTGGTGGACGACATCAAGGCAGCGGCATCGGGGCTGCTCAAGGACGAGGTGCGCGAGCGCTTCATCGGCTACGCGCGCATCCTGCAGACGTTCCGCGTGTCGGGCGTGGGCAAGGTGGCGGGTTGCCTGGTCACCGAAGGCGTCGCGCGCCGGTCGGCGGGCGTGCGGCTTCTGCGCGACAACGTGGTGATCCACGAAGGCACGCTGAAGACGCTCAAGCGCTTCAAGGACGAAGTTCCCGAGGTCATCTCGGGCCAGGAATGCGGGATGGCGTTCGAGAACTACGATGACGTGCGCGAGGGCGACGTGATCGAGATCTTCGAGCGCGAGACCGTGGAGCGCACGCTGGCCTGACGTTGCGTCAGACAACCTGGAATGAACAAGGGCCGCCCGATCAGAGGCAGCCCTTTTGCGGTCCGGCGCCGGGTCAGCCCTGGTGAGTGGCCGACGACACCGGGGCGCCTTCGAACAGGCGGTTGCCGACCGACACGACAATGCGGCCGTTGTCGAGCGCGCGCACGAACAACCCTTGAACCGACACGCAGCTTCCGATGACAATGGTGCGGATCATCCGCGTTCCTCCCCCAAGGATTCGGCCTTTTTTACCGAATTGTAACCAAGTTAGCGTCCGGTTCGGGAATGTCATGGGGGAAAGTGCGTGTGGCCGCAATATTCTGCCATAATCTGGCCGTATTTTTGCCACAATTGACCGGCGGTCACAGCCAGTCGCGCAGCACCGGGATCAGCGGCAGGTCGGCGGGCGGCATCGGGTAGTCGCGCATGTCGCGCGGATGCACCCATTTCAGCGTCTGGCCTTCGCGCGGGACCGGCTGGCCCTGCCACTTGCGGCAGGCAAAGAGCGGCATCAGCAGGTGGAACGTGTCGTAGCCATGACTGGCAAAGGTCAGCGGCGCCAGGCAGGATGCCCGGGTGCCGATGCCCAGTTCCTCGGACAATTCGCGGATCAGGGCCTGTTCGGGGGTTTCGCCCGGCTCGACCTTGCCGCCCGGAAACTCCCAGAGGCCCGCCATGGACTTGCCGGGCGGGCGCTGGGCCAGCAGCACCCGGCCGTCGCGGTCGATCAGGGCGACCGCGGCGACAAGGATGATGGGCTTGGGGTCAGGACCGGTAATCGGCGTTGATCTCGATGTACCGGGCCGTCAGGTCGCAGGTCCAGGCGGTGAAGGCGCCGGAGCCAAGCCCGAGGTCGGTGTGGATGGTGATCTCGGGCTGGCGCATGTGCGCGGCGCCCGCGTCCTCGGTGTAGCTCGGCGCGACCCAGCCGTTCTCGGCCACCAGCACGTCGCCGAAGCGGATCGTCAGGCGGTCGCGGTCGGCTTCCGCGCCAGACTTGCCGACGGCGGCGACGATGCGGCCCCAGTTCGGGTCCTGCCCGGCGATGGCGGTCTTGACCAGCGGCGAGTTGGCGATGGACATGGCGACCCGGCGCGCGTCGGCATCGTCGCGGGCGCCGGTGACACGGACGGTGACGAACTTCGTCGCGCCCTCGCCGTCCTTGACCACCATATGCGCAAGGTCCGTCATCACCTCGGCCAGCGCCGTCTGGAAGGCGCGGGCGGGCTTCGACCGCAGGTCGGTGATGGGGGTGGCCGCCGACTGGCCGGTAGCGCAGACCATCAGCGTGTCGGACGTGGAGGTGTCGCTGTCCACGGTGATGGCGTTGAAGGTGCCGGGCACCAGCGCCGAGACCATCTTCTGCAGTTGCGGCTGGGGCACCTTAGCGTCGGTGAAGATGTAGACCAGCATGGTCGCCATGTCGGGAGCGATCATGCCGGACCCCTTGGCGATGCCGACGATGCTGACCGGGCCGCCCGGAAGGTCGATGGTGCGGGTGGCAGCTTTCGGGAAGGTGTCGGTCGTCATGATCGCGGCGGCGGCATCAGCCATGTTGCCGGGGGCGAGGTTCACAGCGAGGTCGTCGATCTTCGCGGTGATCTTTTCCCACGGCAGCGGCTGGCCGATCACCCCGGTCGAGGCGGTATAGACCCTTGTTTCCGCCATCCCCAGCCGGTCGGCCACGGCGTTCGTGATGCGCTGCACCGCCTCGACCCCGTTCCGCCCGGTAAAGGCGTTCGAGTTGCCCGAGTTCACCAGGATCGCTGCCGGGCCGTCCGACGGCAGGCCGAGCTTGGACTGGCAGTCGAGCACGGGCGCGGACCGCGTGGTGGACCGGGTGAAGGCCCCCGCGATGGTGGTGCCGGGGGCCAGATGCACCAGCATCACGTCGCGGCGGTTCTGGTACTTCACCCCGGCGGCCACGGCTGCGACGCGGACACCCGCGATTTCGGGCAGGGCGGGCAGGCCCGCGGGCGCCAGTGGCGACACGGGCTTGGCTGCCTTGACCGGTGCGGCCGCCGGTGCGGCTTGCGGTTCGGCGACCGGGGCGGCGGGCGCCTCGAGCTGCTTCAGCAACTTGCCGACCGTCTTGCGCAGCTTCTTCTTCGACGCCTTCTTCAGGTCATCCGTCTTGGGCATTGCCGGGTCCCGGTTCAGTCGAGGATGGACAGGTCGGACAGCACCGCGGGGTCGATCTGGACCTCGGGCATCT
>DBBA01000206.1:0-223 GCA_002291955.1 Rhodobacteraceae bacterium UBA996
GACGACGAGATCCCGTTCTGACCCGAGTGCCCCTTCTGCGCCCCATCCGCGCCGCACAGGCCGACCGGCGACCGGCGTTGACGCACGACGGCCCGCATGGGCCGGTGGCGCCACCTGATCGACCATGATCCGGCGGATGCGCGGTCGCGCCAAGGGTCGCGCCCCTGCACCGCTGCGCATCCCGTCATCCGGCCCCCGCAGTTCATCCTGTCGCAAATATCCC